>JBIPNA010000370.1:0-3597 GCA_044375665.1 Catalimonadaceae bacterium | reverse complement strand
CAGGTGGGTTTTCAGAATGGAATAAATCGGGGTAATGCCCGACCCTGCAGCAAAAGCCACATAGTGCGTTTCAGCATCGGGGCGTGGTTCAACAAAAAAATTCCCGTGGGGATTCATGACCTCCAGTTCATCTCCGGCCTGAAGATTATCGTTCACAAATCCGGAGAAAACACCACCTTCAATTTTCTTCACTGCCACTTTCCATTCTTTGTCCAGAGGACTCGAACATAAAGAGTACGACCGGCGCACATCTTCTCCGTTCAGGGTAGTCCGGAGCGTCAGATGTTGACCCTGGTGGAAATGGAAGGCTTCCTGAAGCGTATCGGGAACATCGAAACGTACAAGGGTGCAATCGGAGGTAGTTTTTTCCACATCCTTTACCTGAAGCTTGTAAAACTGCTGTGCCAAAATGAAATCAGAAGTTTGGTGTCAGCAAAACTAACAATTGTTAGTTAAAGTTTTCTGTGGGACAAATTTTTTTTTCGGGCGGCAATTTCCCGCTCTTCACTTTTACTCCTCGGTCCTCCCAAAGGTCGTACCTGCGGGGTATGCGCTTCGATCGGGGCCGCGGGTTTGAGTTTTTAAATTAAACCCGAATCATGCATTAGGAAATCTATTCCGTCCGCCTAAGGCGGATCAAATCAGAGTCCTCCAAAGGCGGACGCCTTTTCTTCTGTATCCGTTGCGCTGCTACGAATTTCGAATAAAAGGCGCTGATTTATTGCATGTTAGACCCTCATTGCGAAGTCCTAATGAATGATTCGGGTTAAAATCTCAGTTCATAAACCTTTGTAAAGCACAGATGGCAAAACTCCGAAATGGCTTCTTCCAAACTCACCAAACCACCACCTTCCGGTTCTGAATCCAGTCTTCGCCCACAAACCGAAGATTGTACAAACCGGGCTTCGCATCTGTCGGAACATCGATCAGGTTGGTTTTCCCGGAAGTCATTTTCCGAAGGGTTTTTCCTTGCGCATCCTGCCACTCCAGGGTGCCCTGGCTTTCCATGTGGATGTGCAGGCAACCTCCAAGGCGCACCGGATTCGGCCATACCTCAAACCGCGGTTCGGCATGCGCCACCGGTTGGTTGCGCACCGGACTCCCGATTTTTACATTGTCGATGTACAATGCATTGCCGTAGTGGCCTTTGTTGCGAAAGGCAATCTGCAGTTTTTCATTTCCGGAAAAACCACTCAGGTCAATAGAATCCCTACGCCACTCCATCGAATTGGGTACAAAAAGTTCCTGAATGTCGTCCGGCGTAGTGGAAAGCTCGGTTCCGCCCTTGCGGTACACCCGCTGAAAGCTGATGCCACAATCGGTGGAAACCAAAATCTCCAGGGTGTCTGAATTTCCGGGTCCCCAGCGGGCATAGGCCACATCAAATTCCAGCATTGGATTGAATTGCAGGGCATTACCCGAAAGGCTCAGCCGTAAATCGTCTGATTTACCCTGAGAATGATGGGTAAAGTTATCGAATGTCGCCGACTGCAAGGTACTTCCAAAGCCGCCCGCCTGAGTGGAAAGAAACCACTGGGCATCCTGTCCGGGATTATCAATGGTCCAGGCGACAGGAGGGAAGCTACCTTCGAAGTCCTGATCTGCACCGGTTGGCAGGTTAAGAGACTGCACCTGGATGGTAACCGTATCGAAGCTCTCTTGTCCGGCAGCATTCCTGATTTTCAGAAAAGCCTGGAATGTTCCGTCATTGGGATAAGCCACAGCCGGATTTCGCTTCTGAGATGTGGAAGGAACTCCCCCGGGAAAGGTCCACTCCCAGGTGGCTCCGTTGTGCACCAGGAAGGAATAGTCCTCAAAGTAAAGGGAGTCGCGGCGACAAATCAGGACTTGCGAAAGCTGGTTTACAGTGATTCTTGCCAGGGGGGCTGTGGGAATTTCTTCAAGCGGACTTTCCCAAATGCCTTTGCCATAAGTGGCCAGGCGGATTTTTGCGTCCCGAAAGAAGGGCTTGAGGATATTCCCGTTGGTAAAAGTGGGAAGACCCTGGTTGGCTATACCCCAGGTCCCTGCCTTATTTCGGTAATAAACAGCTTTTTGGGTGGTGACATATATTCCGGCTCCTGGAATAAAGGCCAGCGATTGAATGCTTTCGTTGTTGAGGAGAATGTTGCTTCTGTTGAGCCAGTTGGTTCCGCTGTTGGTTGTTTCGTACAGTTTTGTGGTGTTTCCTGCATCGGGATAAGCCATCCACAGGTGGTTTTCATTTGCGGGATCCAGGGCAAGTAAAATCCGGCGGCTATTTCCACCGGGCAAGGTTACAGCCGACCAGGCCGTTCCCCCATTGGTGGATTTCCAGACTTTTCCCGCCCCTCCGCTGGCAGGTTGCTGGCTTACATACAAAACATCAGGTTGGCTGGATGAAACTTCAATATATTTTACCTGGCTTCCGGTTTGGGTCCCAAAAGTAAATACCCTGAAAAACGATCCTCCCCCGTCTGTGGTTTTCCAAAGGGCATTGTCTTTGCCCACCCAGGCTATGTTGTAGCAGTGGGGATGAAACTCCATCTCACTGGATTCTGCAGCGAAGTAGCTTTCGTTGGGGGAAATGCCAAACGCTGCTCCTGTGATGGGATCGGTCAGGTTTCGGGGCAAAGTCCGCCCTCCAATGTCTGAAAAATAGGTTTTTCGGTTTTGCCCCGGATTTACATACCCGGTTGGGGCTTCACCACCGCCCAATTCCAGGAAATTCCCGCTTCCATAATTCTCATGGTAAGCCAGATTGCCATTGTGGTACAATCCACCGACCAGCACATCTTCGTTCCATCCACTGCCAAAACCCCAGTAGTCTGAGGCATGCACCCCCCGCATCCTGAAACCGGGCTGGCTTTCAAAGAAATTATTGGCCTTGTAAATACCTCCGTCGGTGGTGATCCAGTATTCCCCGCCAACACCTTGCCGAAAATCCTGCATATCCACATGCATGTTGAGTGGGCCACCAATATACCCTGCCATCCCCTGGAACGTGTTGCCACCATTGGTCGATTTCCACAGATTCAACCCCCCAATCAAAACATGATCGGGATTTTCGCGGGAGGCCATCAGAGCACAATTGTAAAAACCCTGATGGTAATTCCAGGTGGGAGAGCCAACGGCCAGATTGGGATGAGATGCCGAATATGGCCCGCCAGCCGGACCATTTGGCAATGTCCATGAGGTGCCCCCGTCCGTACTGCGGTACAACCCGATGAAGCCAGAATCTCCGGCTTTGGCCTCCCCGATCAGGTAGGCATATACCCGGTTGGTGTCGGCCAGGGTTACTGCCATCCGGGCTCCGCCGTCGTTTCGGGCGGGGTCGGTGGAGTTGTACCAGCCTTCAGTCATCAGTTGCCAGTTTTGGCCGCCATCCTGGGATCGGTAAAAAGTACACCGGTTTTCTGCAGGGTCGTTTTTGAGCAGGTACAAAACGTTTCCGTTTCCGGGCCTTTGTTTAATGTCGTAGCATTTCTGGCTGAAAACCTGTTGCCAGGTCTTGCCGCTGTCGGCAGAAGAATACAAGCCCTTATCGGTTGCGGCAAAGGCTTTGGCAGGTTGACTTGCTGATTGAAAAAACTCATTGACGCCCATGTTGTTGCTGGC
>JBIPNA010000369.1:0-3599 GCA_044375665.1 Catalimonadaceae bacterium | reverse complement strand
CAGACAGCCCCTCCGGGACGCCGTATGGGACATGCCGGTGCGATCATCGGAGGTGCGGACGATACCGCTGCCGCCAAAATGCGCATTATGCGTGAGCATGGAATTGAAGTGGTGGACAGCCCGGCCGAAATCGGCGAAACCATGCGCAAAGTCATGAAAACAACTATGGCCTGATTTACGGCCGATACAATAAGAGATTATTTAATACAGCAATAAAACTTCAAATTGAAACTATGGCACTTTTTGGAAACCAATCAAAAGAAAAAGAATCGTTCAACAGTCCCACCCCTACCCCTGTTCAGGAAAGTTCGGCAAATCCTTATGTATCCTCTCCCAATACAATGAATGTTATTGGAAAAGGAACCACTATTACCGGTGACATTGAAACTGCCAACGATATCCGGATTGATGGAAAACTGGAAGGGAACCTGTATTGCAAGGCCAAGGTAATCCTGGGTAGCTCCGCCATTCTGGAAGGAAATCTGACGGCTGTTCATGCCGAAATTTCCGGAGAAGTGGTTGGAAAGGTTGAAGTCTCAGAAATGTTGACTTTAAAAAACACCTGCACCATTCACGGGGACATCAACACCGGAAAACTCATTATTGAAGCCGGTGCAAAATTCAACGGAAGTTGCAAAATGGGTGCCGTTTCCAAAGAGGTGACCCTCAATTCCGGAAACGAAATGAAAAAATCGGTTGCAGCTTCTGTTTAAGATCTGCTTCAGAAGCTAAGTTGAGGCGGGCTGGTTCCCGCCTTTTTTATGCCCGGAGATTTTTCGAAGTTCTTTCTCTTTCTTAGCTCAAAACATTTTACTTACCTTGAAAAAATGAATCCCTATTTGAAATATACCGGACTTGGTTTCCAGTTTGCCGCGTATTTGCTGGCAGGATATTACCTGGGAAAATATGCCGGACCTTTTCTGGGTTTGAGCGAAAATGCGGGCATTGCCATAGGAATGCTGGTTTTCCTCACAGGTGGTCTTTATAAAATCATTCGGGAAATTCTGAACCAAAACCCCTGAGGACAGGGTATTTTCGGCCTTCCAACCTTTTTTTCTTCCATTAACCTTGTAGCTTGTTTGACATGCCCGGTTAAACCATAGTTTTGCGCCATATTTTTTTACACACCAACAGTCTATCGAAAGAATGCTTACAACCAGAAAATGGGTCCCCGTATTGCTTTCCTTTTTAAGCTTTGTCAGCATTCAGCTGAGGGCCGATGAAGGAATGTGGCTTCCCCTGCACATTGCCCGATTGAACATCGGAGATATGCAAAAAGCGGGCTGCAAATTGACCGCAGAACAATTGTACAGTGTCAACTCCTCTAGTTTGAAAGATGCCATCGTTTCTTTCGGAGGGTTTTGTACCGGCGAGATCATTTCGCCCGAAGGTCTTATCCTTACAAACCACCATTGCGGATATGGAGCAATTCAGTCCCATTCTACCGTAGCCAACAATATTTTGCGCGATGGTTTCTGGGCTTACAAAAAAGACCAGGAACTTTCCAACCCAGATTTGTTCGTGCGCTTCCTTGTAAGGATGGAGGATGTCAGTGCCCGCGTTTTGGGAAAGCTGAACGACAACATGTCAGAAATGGACCGCCGAAAAGCCGCCGAAATGGAAATGCAGGCCATCAAAGCCGAAGCCACAAAAGGAACGGGTTACGACGCTGAAGTAAAGCCCTTCTTCGATGCCAATGAATTTTACCTGATGATCTATGAAACCTACAGGGATGTTCGCCTGGTGGGTACTCCTCCTGAATCAGTAGGTAAATTTGGTGGCGACACCGACAACTGGATGTGGCCCAGGCATACGGGAGATTTTTCCCTGTTCCGGGTTTACATGGGAAAAGACGGCAAGCCTGCACCTTATTCCAAAGACAATGTGCCTTTGAAGCCAAAACACTTTCTCCCTGTGTCGACTTCCGGCGTAAAGGAAGGTGATTTCAACATGATCTTCGGTTTTCCTGGAAGAACCAACCGCTTTCTGAGTTCTTATGGCGTAAAGCTGGCTTTGGATATCTCCAATCCATCCATCGTCAAAATCCGGGATAAAAAGCTCAAAGTCATGAAGCAATACATGGATGCAGACCCAGCCGTCAGAATCAAATATGCCTCCAAATATGCTCAGATTGCCAACTACTGGAAATATTTTATCGGCCAGAGCCAGGGATTAAACCGCCTGGACGTGGTAGATAAAAAACTCGCCGAAGAAACCGCATTCCAGCAGTGGGCCGACGCCGATCCTGACCGGAAAGCTAAGTTTGGAAAAGTCCTGGCCGACATGGGCTCTGCCTATGAGAAATCAAGAAAATACCGGAAGTCGGCGGTTTACCTCAATGAAGCCATTCTTGGTTCTGAGGTCAACCAACTCGCCCTGAGCTTCCAGTCTATTTTAAAACTCCTCAAGCCTGCCGATGGCTCAGCCCCAAAAACCGAAGAAGCCAAAAAACTGGCTGCTCAGATTAAAGAAGGACTGGCCGAACATTTTAAAGATTTTGATCTGGCTCTGGAAAAAGACATTTATGCCGCCGGACTCAAATTGTACTATGAAGACGTGGTGCCAGATCAACACCCGGACTTTATTACTGTAACCCTGAAAGGAAAATTCAAAGGCGACATCAACAAGTGGACTGAAGAGGTTTTCTCAAAATCCATGTTCATCAATCAGGCCAAAGTAGAGGCCTTTCTGGACAATCCAACAGCGAAGGCCCTTGAAAAAGATCCTGCATTCCAGGCCGTTACTTCATTTGAGCAAAACTACTCACTCAACATCCAGCCCCAGACCATGCCCATTGAAATGGAAATCGGTCGTTGCAACAGACTGTATGTGCAGGGAACCCTTGATATGTTGAAAGGCAAAAAGAATTTCTATCCCAATGCCAACAGCACCATGCGGATGACCTATGGCAAAGTCGGGGCCTATAAGCCTAAAGATGCTGCTTTCTATGATTTCAAAACCACATTAGACGGCATCATGGAAAAAGAAGATGCAACCAATGAGGAATTTGTGGTACCCGCAAAACTCAAGGAGCTGTATCTGAAAAAAGACTATGGCCGTTGGGCTGAAAATGGCACTGTACCAGTTGGGTTTATTGGCAACACCGACATCACCGGCGGAAACAGTGGCAGCCCGGTCATCAATGGAAACGGCGAGTTGGTAGGACTCGCTTTCGACGGAAACTGGGAAGCCATGAGCGGAGATATTGCTTTTGAACCTTCTTTTCAAAGGACCATTTCCTGCGACATACGGTATGTATTGTTCACCATCGACAAGTATGCCAATGCACAAAACCTGATCAATGAAATGAAACTGGTTCAGGCGCCCACAGAAATAGCTGTTCCTCCGGTTCCTGTAACTCCGGTGGTGGCACCAGAACCTGCAGCTCCTGCCATGACTCCCGCAGATGCCGGCCCTAAAAAGTTTCCCATCATTGCGCCAAGGCCGGTTCTGAAAAACAAAGCCCCTGTAAAAAAATAGAGGGAACAAACTGTAGTTCAGTAAACAAAAAAAAAGGGCTTCCGTAATTGGAAGCCCTTTTTTTGGATGGAGGTTAGACTTATCGGATGTTTTTGAGACAAACAAACCGGTGCCATTCC
>JBIPNA010000368.1:0-3612 GCA_044375665.1 Catalimonadaceae bacterium | reverse complement strand
GCAAAGCGTCTGGAGGGTTTCAGACGGCGCCAGTTCCATCCAAAAAATCCCAATAGGGCTGTGTACAAGAAAGTATAGGGTCCCAAATGGGCGAGCAAGGGATTTATCCCATGGCCTGTCCGGTTTCCGCTGTCCAACTGCAGTCTTTTGATATGGCTCCAATCCGGTCCTGGAAACGGATCCCAGAAATCAGGATTGATGAATAGAATGCAGTTCCAGTCTTTTGACATGTGGGCCTTCAAATGCGGGTAATCAGCAGGGCTTTTCAGGTACATAATCCAACCATTCAACATGGTTTGCAGGGACCAGGTCCAGGACCATTCTTCTCTTAGACTTTCCAGGTAAAGGTCGCTGAGGACGGGAATCACTTTGTGGTTGAGGTTGTTGGCACTGAGGTAGGGATTACTTTCCAACCGGCATTTTTCAATGTCCGGATGTCCTGCAAACAACCTAAAAGCCGAGTCAGGCTTCGAAAATGGCGGCAGGAAATCAATGGTTTTGGGATGAAGGTCCCAGGCGTGGTGGCTTCGGTACAGGTTGAGGCCGGTCCAGGAACTGGAAGTCCATTTGCCGATCAGCACGAAATTTTTTGCCTGCCAGAGGAAAATGGGCAGAAAACAAGCTGTTATGGCCAGGGCTTGCTTCCACCGAAAGGCTGGCAGAAAGACCAGCAAAAGGGGCAAAAGCCAGAAAGGGGACCAGGAAGTTCGGATCAGGCAGGCAAGACCCAGCCAGGCAGATATTTTGAAGAGGGATTTTTGAGGCTGTTTTTCCCAGCGGCTGAGTTCCAGGAGAATCTGGCAAACCACAAAAAACAGCATGCTGGTATAAAATGGGTATCTGAAGTACAACCAGACCATTGGATTCAGAAAAAGCAACCCGGAAAGCCAGCTGAAACGGTTCAGCCCAAAACCAACCATAGCTTTTCGGAATGCCCAAAACGACCAAACGTGCAGGCATGGCAGGACAAAATCGAAAAAGAGTTCAGGCCGGCATGGAAACAGAAAGGCTGCCAAGGCGTGAAGCACCGAAAGCAGGGGAGGGTTCCCATGAAAATTTGCCAGCATAGGCCAGAAGGGCGTGCCTGGAGGAAACTGGTTTTGAACCACCTGCATGTAGTCCGGCATCCGGAAGGAGTGAAATCCAAAGCCGGAAGCAAGTCCATGACACAGCAAAATCAGGGACCCGATACCCAGGTCCCGGGCGGAAGGGACAATAGGTTTAATTACCGGCCATCGCATCCAGGATGGAATTGACGATGGAAAGGGTGATGGAAAATAGAAAGGCGTAAAAAATACCATCCACTATAAATCCGTCTCCAATGATCCAGGCCGCCATATACACCACAATTACATTGATGACCAGATAGAAAAGGCCCAGGGTTAAAATGGTAATGGGCAAGGTCAACACCACCAGCACCGGTTTTACAATCCGGTTGAGCAAGGATAAAACCAGGGCCACATAAACCGCATTCATCAAACCGGTGACCTCAATACCGGGGAGGAGGAAGGAGCAGATGATAACGGCCAGGGCCGAAATCAAAAGATTGACCAGGAAATTCATAGGTGTGGAAATTGTGTCGGGCAAAGATGGATAAGGCAATCCGGTATAAAAAATCCCGGCTGGTGGGCCGGGATTGGTTTGGTTTTTTTGTACGGATTTAAGCCTGAAGGCGCTTTTGCAGTTCGGTATCCAGTGCGGTGAGAAACTCCTCGGTGTAGAGATAGTGTTCGCCGTGGTTCACCTTATTGCCATGGATGCACACGGCGAGGTCTTTGGTCATTTTGCCGCTTTCCACCACATCCACACAAACCTTTTCCAGGGTCTGACAGAAATGGATCAGTTCCGCATTGCCATCCAGTTTGCCCCGGAATTCCAGACCCCTTGTCCATGCAAAAATACTTGCAATGGGATTGGTGCTGGTGGGTTTTCCGGCCTGGTGGTCCCGGTAATGGCGTGTTACAGTGCCGTGGGCTGCTTCTGCTTCCATGGTTTTTCCATCGGGAGTAATCAGCACAGACGTCATTAGTCCAAGGGAACCAAAGCCCTGGGCAACGGTATCGGACTGAACATCGCCGTCGTAATTTTTACAAGCCCAGACAAAGTTTCCGTTCCATTTGAGGGCAGAGGCCACCATGTCGTCGATGAGGCGGTGCTCATACACAATTCCGGCTGCCTGAAAACGGTCTTTGTAGTCGGCATCAAAGATTTCCTGAAAGATGTCTTTGAAACGACCATCGTATTTTTTGAGGATGGTGTTTTTGGTGCTCAGATACAATGGCCAGCCTTTGCTCAGGGCCTGGTTGAAGCAGGAATGGGCAAAACCCCGGATCGATTCGTCGGTGTTGTACATGGCCAAAGCCACCCCATCGCCCTTAAACTGATACACTTCGTGTTGAATGACCTGGCCATCTTCTCCTTCAAAAGTGATGGTCAGTTTTCCTTTTCCTTTGGTCACAAAATCAGTGGCCCGGTATTGGTCGCCAAATGCATGGCGGCCAATGCAGATGGGGGCTGTCCAGTTGGGTACCAGGCGGGGGACATTACTGCAAACGATGGGCTCCCTGAAAACGGTTCCGTCCAGAATGTTGCGGATGGTTCCGTTGGGGCTTTTCCACATTTGCTTCAGGTTAAATTCTTTCACCCGGGCTTCGTCGGGGGTGATGGTGGCGCACTTGATGCCCACTCCATACTGGCGGATGGCATTGGCGGCATCGATGGTCACCTGGTCGTTGGTTTCGTCCCGGTATTCCATGCCCAGGTCGTAGTATTTGATGTCCAGATCCAGGTAAGGCAGAATGAGTTTGTCTTTGATGAACTTCCAGATAATCCGGGTCATTTCATCGCCGTCCAGCTCTACCACCGGATTGGCCACTTTAATTTTTTGCATGTGCAGTGAAGTATTTTTCTAAAAATTCAGAATGCAAAACAAAACAATCGGATCGGGTTTCAAAACCGATCCGCCAGGTTCCATTTTCGGGTACAGCATTTTAAAATGCCTATGGGTTGTTTGCCTTTGCCTTGGATTAAGATGTCAGGGCTAACGCCCCTGGTTTGCGCTTCCATTCATTTTGGCTACGAAGATGTCAGGGCTAACGCCCTTTCAACCCACTATTTTTTGTCCCCCTGGGGACAATCTAATGGTAGAAAATTTGCTGTCCATGATTTTCCGAAGGGCATCGCGGACGAACATAGTGCGGATTTGAAATCCGCCAACCTCCTGTTTACCTTGATTAGCCCATTTTCCCCGTAATGTTCCGCAGGGCATTGAGGAGGGCCCATGGCCGACGCACGCTGGGGGAGAGCGTTGGTTCTTTGACTGAACGGTATTCTGGTGCAACCGTACTCCTTCTTTTTGGCTTGATCCAAAAAGAAGCAAAAAGATCAAGAACATCCAATCGGCCGGCCCGCCAGGCCTCTGCTCCCCCGTGGATGTTCGGGCCAGCGCACGTTGGGATGAGGTCTGCTTTTGGGGACGAGCGTCGGTTCTTCGCTTTTGTTTGAATGACCGGAGCTTCTTTGACTGAACAGTTGTGTTTGGGAGCCGTTCTCCTTCTTTTTGGCTTGATCCAAAAAGAAGCAAAAAAATCAAGAACATCCAATCGGCCGGCC
>JBIPNA010000056.1:0-13722 GCA_044375665.1 Catalimonadaceae bacterium | reverse complement strand
GAAAGAGGCTCAAGGAAGACTTCCTGAAATAGTTGTTGTGGCAATTCGAATAATAAAAAATCTGTGGCCTACAAAAAATAAAAAAATGAATTGCCACAGTTATTGGAAACAACAGCGCACTTTTCCATCAAAAAAATTCAAACCTTCCGGCCTTGGATTTTGATGTGTTATGAAGGTTCCTATTTCGAGATCCGGATTATTTTATCCTGGCTGCGGGTTTGAACCTTTACCAGGTACAAACCCGAGGGGTATTTGCTCAGGTCTAAGGTAAAACCAGGGCCAGATGGTGAACCGGACAAGATGGTTCTTCCATCTGTTGCCATCACTGAAAAGGAAATCAAGGCCAAATCCGCCTCTGGAAAAGTTATTTGAAAAATACCGCTTGCCGAAGGATTTGGAAAAACAGAAATGGCAGAATTCCTCGGGCTTTCAATCGCAGTGACCACTACATTCACCGAATTTGAAAACCGGCTGCAGCCCCTGGCATCCGTAATCCGGGTTTTGTAGCTGCCGCTGGTAACAGGTTGATACGCATTTCCTGTTGGTCCGGGAATGAGAACATTACTTTTATACCAATCAAAAACACCGGTACCCGTGCAATTCAAAATTGAATTGTTGAATTTCAATTTTGGGACATTGGAACCTGCAACAAAACTGTTGTACACAATTCCCATTATGTTATTGCCTGACTGACCCGTTGTGCCTACTGTAAAAAGGCCGTTTCCGGGTTCTAAAAATAGTTTCGAAGCCCTTTGATAGGAAGATAAACCCGAGTTGTTCTTGTAAATCAGCGAGCCCCCTGCGCCAAAAGAAGTCTCAATGGAAAAATCGGCATTGTACTTCCTGATTATCCCTTTGGTTCCGGTAGGTCCGAAAGAAGCACCTGCCAGATAAAAACTACCATCTGAATTTACAGCGAAGTGGTTTCCGGCGTTTTCAATGCCAAAAATCCGTAATCCACCCTGTACACCAAAATTGTTGTCCACACTCAGGTCGGAATTAAACCGCCTGAAGTAATACCGTGTAGAATCAATACCGGCAATGGTCTGAAGGCCTACAATTTTTCCATCCAGCTTTCCCATAAATGAAAAGAAGGATTTATTCCCCAGGTCGACCAGTCCTCCGGTTCCAACCTGGGTGTCGAAGGTCCCATCCGCTTTTACTTTGGCCAGACAGGTTGAGACATCAGAACCGCCTGTAAAAAATCGTTTGGTGAGCACCATCGTGCCATCATCCAGTAAAAACCCCTTTCCGGTGGCGACCGCATTCTGATTGGGAAGGGTTGGGTTCAGATACAGGATGCCATTGGTACCAAACCCATTATCCAGAGTGCCATTGGGCAACAGACGGGCCACAAAGAAATTTTCTCGCGTACCTCCTCCGCATAAAATTTTGCCATCTGGTAAAATCCGCACGACCTCTAAATCCCGGGGAGCATTTGCCACACTGGACTGAACATTAAAAATAACCCTTCCTGTATCGCCAAATTGTTCATCAACCGAACCATTAGAATTGAACCGAATGAGATAAGGCAGGTCATAATTGAGGTTGGACCAGCGGCAAATTCCACCCAGGTAGATTTTGCCATTGGTATCCACAGCCCCAAAAAGCGTATTGGTGAGCGCTTCTTTATGGCGTGTGCTGACAACACCATTAAGCCCAAAGGAAGAATCCAGGGATCCACAACGCTTCACCTTTTGAATGTACATGCCCAACAAGCCATTCGCCCCAATGGTAACATATGATTGATCTGGGGTTTTGTAGGTCTCATAGCCCCGGAATAAACCACTTCGGGGAATGTTGAACCCAGTTGTTCCAAACAAAGTGTCAGGGACATAAGCCGGTTGTGCCAGGCAGTTAAACTGAAGAACCAGGACGAAAAAGAAAGAAAAAAGCAACCGAAACATAGGATCTGAATTTTTTTATTTTTTAACAACCAGGAATTCCTTTTTCTGACCCTGGCTTACGTATTGAACCGAGTAGATGCCCGCAGGCTGGAGGGTAATATCTATTTCAAGCTGGGACAGTTCTGCATCCATTTTGCCTTCCCATATGGTTTGGCCAAGCATGTTCACAATGATGACTGCAGCTTCTTCGGCCCCACTTTCATTTAAAATGAAGAAGCGGCCCTGGCTTGGATTAGGAAACAGCCGGATATTTATATCCCCTTCAACCGGATCGTTTTGAGCAACTTCGAAGAAATAATTCAAATCTGCTTCTGCAATGGCCATTCGACCAGCCCCAATCGTGTAGTTGCCTACTGCTGTTGGCGAAGGAAGAAATCCAGTCAGGGTGGCCACTGCTTTTAGGGTGGAGTTTGAACTTATGGTGAGGGGACCAGTATACAGTTTGGTAAAGCTGTTGGGCACGTCAAATCGGGGGGTGTTGCCATTGGTGGTATAGAAAATCTGTGCTCCAGGAGTGGAACTTGTAATTTCAACACTTTGAGCAGTAGCATAATTACCAGGGGCCGGACTAAATGTAGGTGCTGCCACAACAGCCGGATTGTTCACCACAAAATTGGTAGCCGCTATGCCCGAACTGACCAATCCGGATTTTACGCCAACGGCCTTGATGGTCGTGGTTCCAAACAGGGTAAAGGGACCTGTGTACAACCTGGTAAATCCATTTGGGATATCCAGCCTGGGATTGTTTCCATTTGTGGTGTACCAGATTTCAGCACCTGCTGTGGTGCTCGCAATGGCAACAATTACCGAACCGGTAAAGCTTCCAGAGCCTGGAGAAATTGTTGGAGTAGCGACAATCCCCGGATTGGTGATGGTGAGAAAAGAAACCGAAACGGGTGAATTGGGCAGTCCTGTTTTGACAGCTATGGCCCGTACAGTTCCGCTGGCCAACAGGCTGAATGGGCCGGTGTACAATTTTGTAAACCCCGTTCCTACCACTGGCAGATTTCCTGAAGTGGTATAATAGATTTCCGCTCCCGGACTGGTTGATGTAATGGTAACTGTCTGAGGGCCATCATAGGTTCCGGTAGGATGGGAGATGACAGGTGCAGTGAGTGGGCCTGTGCCTCCGGTAATGGTTACCAGCACTTGATCGGAGTTGGAACAATTGTTGGCATCGGTTCCGGTAACGGTGTAAAGCGTAGTCTGAATCGGCGAAGCAACAACAGATGCACCTGTACCATTTGGCGGAACCAGAGCTGTTAATGGCGACCATATGTAGGTTAAAGCACCTGTTGCTGCGAGGGTTGTGCTTTCACCCGTGGAAATGCTCACATCTGGCCCCGCCAGAACTACCGGCAGTGGATTTACTATTACCTGGGTGGATAAAGAAATCTCTGAACTACAGCCAGATGCAACCGTTTGCACGGCGAACGAACCACTTGCTGTTACGGTTATACTCTGTGTGGTGGAACCATTGCTCCAGACATTTCCGGAAGCTGCACTTGAAGTCAACTGAACGGATCCGCCGGCACAAAATGTGGTTGGACCTCCTGCGGTAATGGCCGGAGTGGCTGGAGTTGGATTCACTACAACTGCCGTAGCTGAAGAAACCGCGGAACTACAGCCTAAAGCAACCGTTTGCACGGCGAACGAACCACTTGCTGTTACTGTTATACTCTGTGTGGTGGAACCATTGCTCCAGACATTTCCGGAAGCTGAGCTGGATGTCAACTGAACGGATCCGCCGGCACAAAATGTGGTTGGACCTCCTGCGGTAATGGTTGGGGTTGTTGGGGTTGGGTTGACGGTAACAGCAATTTCGTTGGTTTCTGCCGTTTGGCTGGAAGCATTGGTTACTTCTGCTTTGTAGGTTCCAGCTAAAGAAGCGGCTAGAGTAGCACTCGTCTGGCCAACGATCTCCACCCCATTTCTAAACCATTTGTGTAAAAAACCTGCTCCATCTGTGGCTTCCAGTTGAACACTTCCGCCTTCACAAAAAGTAGTTGTTCCATTGGCCAAAAGGGTGGGAGTGAAGCCGGAAGTTGGTGCTGTCAGCCTTACTCTGTCGGACAGGTAGCTTATTGTCCACCCAGGAGGCAAGTTGGTATTTTGAAAAGTATTGGTAAGTGATGTCCCGATAGCTACGTCAAAAGACTGGCCTGAACCTGGCGAAAATTCATTGATGAGTGAGGCCTGTAAGGTGGAACCAGTTCCGATTATCAGCGAGCCCGCTACATTCAACTGGTCGAATCCGGTACCAGCAACTGGTCCGCCCACTTCGATACTGAGCAAGCCAGTGTGTGTGTAGTTTCCCGCCATTGAAAATATGCCGGGAGAGTTACCTGGCGCAAGGCTGCCATTTGGAAATAGAAGTTTTATGGGTTTAGAACCGGAAATATCAATTCCCGAATCATCAAGATCAGATACATTTCCGGTTCTTGCCTCAAGAGTCACAGAATTATCAACATTTTCCAGACCACTAACACGAACACTTCCGCCTACCACTTTACCAAAAAATGGTACCGTTGCATTTTTTATGGTAACCAGGCCATTGCCTGATGTGGCATCACCTATGGTTATGTTGCCGAAACTGTTCACCAGGCCAGCCAGTTCAGCATTACTCAGTTGAAGTGTGCCAGTTCCGTCGCCCAAACCAATGGTTACAGAAGCTGTTCTGGGCTTTATGTTGATTAGATTAGAGGTGTTAATCTTACCTCCCTCATAGGTATTGGCGACCACAGTAATTGGTCCGGATGCACTCAAACTTCCAATTCTGTTACCTGTTCCAAAAGTCTCAACATCTGTTCCGGAACCACTTCCGGTGCCGGTAATAAGGATGGAATTTATCCTGTTTTCTAAACTCCCGAAGGTTGAATTGCTCAGCTTTATTCCCGTCGAATTGCCTGCACCAGCAACTCCCTGAATGGCAGAAGGTAAATTTCCTGCCCGGATTATCCCCAGATTTTCGACATAAATACCATAGTTTTCTGTTCCTGTGGCCCCACTTCCGCCCCCAAAACCTGTTACATCTATCGAGGTTGAACTGCTGGCATCAATGCGTCCCTTTGAAACAAATATACCTGAATTGGAATTTCCACTACCTCCGGCTTTTCCGGCAATCAGGAGTTTTCCCAGACTGGATGAAATTCTGGAGTCGGTTTCTTTAATGCTGATCCCATGGTTGAATTCAGCACCTGTGGTTGATCCATTGGCGTTGATCTGAACTACTCCGTTGGTTGCAGAGATGGAGGAACCTCCGGTAAGGCTAAGCCCTGTATTCACATTGCCTGTACCGTTTCCGAATGCTTGAATGGCAATAGAATCGCCTGCTGAAGTAATGGTTGAACCACTTTTGAGCGCAACACCACTGCAGGAATCTGTCCCTGCCACACTCCCCCTGGCCAGAATCTTAATTTTTCCCCCGGCGGTTGTTGTGATCCTGGCTGAAGTGGCCAGTTGAAGACCCATATTATTGATTCCTGTACCACCCCCTTTGGCCTCGATATAAATAGGGCTTGAAGAGGAAGAAATGGACGAAAAATTTCCTGTTAAGCTAACGCCGTTGTTGTTGGATTCTCCATCGAGAGATCCTGCGCCAAAAACAGCAACCCTGGATTGGTTTAATGCAGAAATCGCACCACCGGCAATTTGCACTCCATCGCCATTGGTTGTTCCGCCACCTGTTCCGATCAAAACAATGCTGTCTGCCAACGATGTTATGAAACCAGAACTTCCGATACGTATTCCGACAGAATTTGTACTTCCTGCCGGAGAACCGACCCCTTTAATTCTCATCCTGGCTGTTCCTACTGCACTAATGGAGGCATCTACACGAACACCATGATTTTGGTCTAAATTGCCAAATCCGTTTCCTTGTATGTCTATAAGGCCACCGGAAGATTGTATCAAAGACGAACCAGTAATTTGAATTCCTCGGTTGAAGCTATTCCCATTTGCTGAACCGGATCCGGTAAGAAGCAACTTGCCACTTCCCTGAGACTCAATATTGGCGGATGTCTGAACCACCAATCCAAAATTCTGGTCGCCCAGACCGATGGAGCTCCCATTCAAAATAATATCACCTGATTTGGTTTTAATGGATGATTGGTTGACAAATACACCAATATTAACCCCTGTACCTGCCCCTCCGACGCCATTTATTTCAATCCTCCCTCCTCCGGATGAAGGTTCTGACTCGATAGTGGAATTTCCAGTTATCAAAATACCCGTTTGCGAGGCAGAATTATCAGACAATCCTTTTCCGTTTAACAAAATATTTCCTGTTCCTCTGGTAATTAAAGTGCTGGCGTTTACAGTAATAGCAAGTAAATCTCCGGTCGCAGTGCCATTTTGATTTGCCGACATGCTCAGATTACCATTTGCTACTTCAATACCTGACAATCCAATCCCTATTCTGGTACTGGCATTCAAGGCTAATGTTCCATTTTCTGTCATTTTAATGATGGTAGAAAGCAGGATTTCAGAAGCATTCATGATGATTGATCCGGTGCCGGAAATGGTTTCAGATCCACCTGTAGAAATAAGTATCTGGCCGGAAGCATTCCATTGCGTAGATCCGTTATTGACCAGTTTCCCACTCAAAGCAAATGTTGACGTGGTAGGGATTAAAAAGTTCTCTCCAGCGTTAACGGTAACAATTCCCCCGTTTTCAATGGTTTGGTTTACATCCAGAGTACAATTTCCAGCCACGGTAATGGAGGATAGAGACGGAAGACTGCCCGGAGGAACTTCCCCACTTTGCCAGTTGGAGGGATTGGACCAATTTCCATCCCCATTAAAAACGTACGCACTTGCAGAGGCACCCTTAATAACCCGGACAACCGTATCATTTTTTTCTACAGTATACCCGGTCGGCACATTGATGGTTGTAAAATTACCCGTAAATGTTTTGGTGATGTCGGAGGTTCGCACTATGGTGTAAGAACCGTTGGGGATGGTCGCACCTTCCATTTCCTCCACAGTCAATGTGCCGTTTAAGGTAGTATTGGCATGAAAAACAACCTGATCGTGGCCAACGCCCGGACCAGCACCATCTTTTATTTTTATAGATAAAAGCGAGGTGGTGTTTAAGGTTGGAGTACTCAAAAACCGTGTCCTGGCAATGTTTGTAGCAGTAACTCCAGGCCTTAACTCCCCGCTGTTTACAAAACCGGTTGAAGAACTAACCGAGCCATTGCCACTCACAATTCCAGAAAAGTTGTTTGTAAATGGAATTCCAGGTCCGCCGGCACCTGTTGGGGTTGTCACAAAAAATCCATCATTGATAAACTGGCTCGATCCTCCTCCGGAGAAAAAGAAACCACTAAGCATATAAAACTCTCCGGTATCCCGGTTTCGGAAAGTGACAGCCGAAAAGCTGATTCCACCTCCATTCCAAAGAAAAATTCCAAAGTTGTTGACAGTGATAAACGTATTGAAATCCAGCACTTCCGACGACTGTTTCAAGACCACTCCATTAAAAGTAATCTCTGTACTTACGGCAATAGTTCCTTTATTGATAATGAGTGAATCGTTCACCTGCATATTGGCCGAAGATCCGAATGCCTGAATTGATCCAGACCCACTCATCACCATCTTGCCGTTCAAAGTCAGTCCTAAACTGGAATTTAATTGATTGATGCTCAGTGTGGCATTTGTAATCAATATACCTCCTGCTTCTACAATGACGGATTCACCGGAGACTCCAGCATCAATGGTAACAGTGTGGGTGTTTTGAATTCTGATTTTCGCCGAATTTACCGCATTTGGAATGGTTGTGGCATTCACAAAAGTGGCACCATTAAACCGCTGCCAGGTACTGAGACTATTCCAGTTACCTGAATTTGCTGATCGGTACTCGTTTAAAGTAAAGGGTTGAGAAAAAGCCAGGTTCCCGGTAACCATCAAAAGGAAGATCCAAAGGACCGATGGCTTTTTAAGGCTACCGTACAATGGTACCAGGGGGCTTGAGAAAGAGTGGTTTTCCCGAAACAGGTCTGGTTTAGTCGTTTTCATTTTTTTTGAAAATGGATGAAGGTGATGCTTTTGGAACAGGAGCAGAAGTGAATAGGAAAAAGCTCGCCAGGATGTTTTTTCCGGGTGGCTTTTCATCAAACAGTGTAATAGGCTTTTCATGGTTCGTGGTTTTTGACCTTGCAAACTTTCCCTAATTCCGGCCCTTCCACAATGACCAAATGCGGGGAAATGTGGGCCTAATCTTTATTGAAAAGCCGGAACAACTCCCGACATGGGCATGGGGTATCCCCTAATCCGGGGATGGGTACAAAATGAATGGAACCAGGATTTCATCTAAGTTTGGCTCGGATTTCCTGAAAAATCTTTACAATGGATTTCCAACCGCTATTCATTCTTGCGCCATAAAATCCGCTGAAATTGAAAATCTTGTTGTTCTTTTTGTTGGTTTTGTGCTTTTCATTTTCGGAATCGTATTCCCAAAATGGAAAAGATGCTGTACCGGAAAAAACCAGGAAAACGGCCGATCATGCAGAAGTAGATAGGCTTCTGCTCCTTGCCAACCAAACGTATCTGAAAACTGGTGCCTATCGAAAAGTAGATTCTGTTTGCAGCATCGCCTACCAAATCGCCACTAAAACAGGATATAAAAAAGGCCAGGCAGGCGCTTTGTCCCGGATGGGAATTGCCCAAAAATACCTGGGAAACAATCTGGAAGCCCTAAAGTCTCACTTTTCGGCGCTGGTTTTGTTTAAGGAACTGAAGGACAGTGCTGCTATGGCAAAGACCTATTCCAACCTTGGCACGGTGGAGAAGGATTTGGGTAATTTTCCCCGAGCCATTGAATATCAATTAACCTCCATGCGGCTTGCCGAAAAAATAAAAGACCAGGACGGGATTGCCCGGGCAAGTCAAAATCTGGGTCTGGTGCTCAAACTCCAGCATCAATACGAAGAAGCGCTGAAATATTATCGGGTAACTGAAACGGTGTACCGGAAATTGAAGGACACCAACCAACTGGTCAAATTGCTCAACAATAAAATCATCGTTTTCAACACCCTTGGTAAGCTGGATTCTTCACTCCGGCAAAACGATGAAATTGTGCAAATGTCAAACGGCAAGTGGATCGGCACCAACGTCAACTACCTGCTCACTCCCGTGGGGATTCACAAACAACTGGCATACAATGCATTTAAAAAAGGAGACTCGGCTGCTGGAAAAATGCATGTTCGGGAAGCCTTACAAAAAGCCAAGACATGTCTTTTTATGGTGGCAAAAACGGGAGACAAGTCCCTGCTCGGCAGGGCCAGGGCCGCCCTTGCAGGTGCGTATAAACAGATGGGTATATGGGATTCCGCAAGAACCCATGCGCTGGAGGCCCTCAAAATCCAGGAAAAATTAAACAATCCCTCCTACCTGATGGGAAGCTACAAAACCCTGTCTGAAATAGACAGTGCCGAGGCGTTGGATCAAACCAGGAGCCTGGACGATCGGCTTTTCCATGCCCGGGAAGCATTGAAATACTTCCGATTGGCTGAAATCACCAAATACAAGGTTTTCAATGACGAAAATGCCCTACAGATTCAGGAGCTGAAAGTCCGGTACGAAGCCGAAAAAAAAGATCAGGAAATTGCCCTCCTCTCCAAAGACAACCGCCTGAAAAGCTATGACCTGAAGGAAAAGCAGCTGGCTCTGGAATTGCTCCGGCTCCGAAACCGAAACAACCAAAGTGAAATAGACCTGCTCCACAAATCTTCCGACATTCAGGCCCTTGGTCTCAGCAAAGCCCAGGCCGAATTGAAGGCCAAAACCCTGGAAGAAAGAGCAAAAGCTGCGCTTCTTTCCAATACAGAAAAAGATAAGGCACTTAAAGCAAAAGAATTGGAGGATGAAGTCTTCAAACGAAACCTGATTTTGATCGGCGCCCTGCTGGCCTTGGTTTTGGCCTACCTCCTATTCATCCGGTTCCGCCTGAAAACCCGTCTTTCCCATCAGCAAACCATCCTCGACCAGCGAAAACGCCTCAGTGCCGACCTCCACGACGACGTGGGTGCCACTCTGAGCAGCATCAGCATTTACACAGAGGCCATCAAAACGAAACTTAAAAACAACGAACCGGAGCGGGTAATGGAACTCGTTGCCAAAATTGGCGAAAACTCGAGGGAAACCATTTCCACCCTGGGGGATATTGTATGGAACCTCAACCCGATTAACGATTCGGCGGAAAGGCTGTTCAACCGGATGGAATCTACCGCCAGCATGCTCCTTTCGGTCCAGAACTCGGCCCTCGGATTCCAGACCGACCCACAGCTTCTGGGTTTCGATTTCAGCCTCGAAGCCAAGCAAAACCTCTACCTGATTTTCAAAGAGGTCATCAACAATGCCGCCAAGTATGCCCGGGCTCAGGAAGTGCAGGTGAATCTTCGAAAAGCAGGCAATGATCTGGAATTGCACATTTCCGACAACGGTTTGGGTTTCGACACCACGCAGCAGGCGGAAGGCAATGGCTTGCGCAACATCCAGATCCGGACCGAGGTCCTGGGCGGGACTGCCACCGTTGTCAGCTCCCCATCCGGAACGGATACCCTGGTAAAATTACCCCTCAACAGGTTGGCCAAGGCTTAAACCCAAACTACCTCCCGGATTCCCCCTGGCCTTTGCAAAAAAAACCGGATCAGGCGGCCCGTGGATTTTCAGGTTCAATCGTTTTGCAATGGGTGTGTACAAGCCGCAGGTTTTCGACAACTCAAATGGATGGATGTTCAGCACAAAAGAGTCTATTCTCTTTTCCTGATTTAATGCCCGAAAGCGGTGAATTTCCTGCACAAAAAAAGACACCGCAAAACCGCAAAAGTCCCCTTCTTTGGGGATAGAACCTTCCACTGCCCTCTGCATATTTGCATAGCAGAAAACAACTCAAACCAACAACCATGGCCATCCGCGTTACGGTATTCGACGACAACACCAGGCTCCTCGACTCTCTTTCTGTCCTCATCGATGGCAGCCCGGGCTTTGAACTTGCAGGTGCCTTTTCATCAGCGCTCAATATCCAGGAAAAAGTAATCAAATCGCAGCCAGATGTCATTCTCATGGACATCGAAATGCCCGAAATCAATGGCATCGAGGCAGTCGCTTTGGTGAAAAAGGAATTCCCCCGCATCAATGTCATGATGCAAACTGCCTTCGAAAACGACGAGAACGTATTTGCAGCCATTTGTGCCGGAGCCTCCGGCTATATTTTGAAGGATACGCCACCCAGCCGGATTCTGGATTTTATTGTGGATGTCTATCAGGGTGGAAGTCCGATGAGCCCCAGCGTAGCCCGGAAAGTGCTGGGACTCCTCCAGCAAACCCAGGCTCCAACTTCAAACAAAGAAGCCCCGGAAAACTACGGACTTACAGCAAGGGAAAAAGAAGTCCTCTCCTGCCTTGTAAAGGGCCTGAGCTATAAAATGATCGCCGACACCTGCCACATTTCCTACGAAACCGTTCGGTCCCACATGAAAAAGATTTACGAAAAGCTGCACGTGGTCAGCATGACGGAAGCCGTGGCCAAAGCCATCCACCAGAAACTGGTCTGAAGGCTGCGGATCAGACGTTAGAGCTGGGCGTGCCGGCTTCGTACCTCGCCGTCAGGCTGTGCGGGGCTCCGCTTCGCTCCGGTGCCCGGGATGGTAACGAAGGCACTGAACTAAAACCAACCGCCTGCCCGGGCACTAAACCCCTTCCATCCTTCACGCGGGGACGGTCCCTGCCTCCTCCTCCTGGCTCCAAAACAAAAGAATCCAGAACACTTGGGCCCTGGATCTTTTTGGCTTTGGTTTGAACCAACTTAACTTCAAAGGACTCGCCTTTACTTGAACCAGTTCCAAATCCAAACAAGGGGTTACGCTTAACCCACCTTTGCCCCTAAAGAAATTTTCCAACCAGCTACAGTGAAAAAATGAAACCTGTATCTCCGCCATAACTATTCCTAAAAGACCGTTGTGGCAAACATTTAATAATCGTACCTTTGCCATAACTCATTAAAAAAGCAACTTATGGCAGCTTTATACAATATCCAAATTCCTCTTTCTGGCCGCCAATATGAGCACAAACGAATGCGCAACATTCTGGAAACCAAGCAGTCGGAGCTGTTGGCTGTGGTAGGCAGGCGCAGAGTAGGCAAAACCTTTCTGATCAAAAAAACCTACGAAAATGAAATTGCTTTTCACATCACCGGAAATCAGGATGTAAGCCGAAAAATTCAATTGGAGAATTTTGTAGCCGCCCGAAACAGTTTTTTCCCTAAGAGTCAAAGCTATGCCAAACCCAAAACCTGGTTCGAAGCATTTACACAACTCAAAGAACTACTTGGCAAGCCGTTCAAAAAGAGAAGGGTTCTGTTTTTTGATGAGTTGCCCTGGCTTGCATCGGGTAGCAAGGAGTTTTTGAAAGTGTTCGATCATTTCTGGAACAGCTGGGCTGTTGACCAGAATGTGGTGGTGGTTATTTGCGGCTCCTCAGCCTCCTGGATGATTGAAAACGTAATCAACAACAAAGGCGGTCTGCACAATCGGGTTACACAACGTATTCACTTAAAGCCCTTCACCCTCAAAGAAACGGAAGACTTCTTTTTACAGCAATCCATAGCCATGCCCCGCTTTTCCGTACTGCAGGTTTATATGGCTATGGGTGGCATTCCATTTTATCTGCGGGAGGTACAAAAAGGGGATTCTGCTGTTCAGGCCATCGACAAGGCCTATTTTGGCAAACATGCCTCCCTTTATGGAGAGTTCGACAACCTTTACTGTGCACTGTTTAAAAACCACCAAAAGCACATTGAGGTAATCAGGGCCCTCGGCAGCAAGTGGAAAGGCCTTGCCCGACAGGAACTGATTGATGCCACATCCATGAAAACCGGTGGCGCCTTATCTGCCATTTTATCTGAACTGGAGGCTTCGGATTTTATTCAATCATACCTGCCTTTTGGCAAAAAAGAGCGGGATAAACTCTATCGTCTCACCGATGAATATTCTCTTTTTTACCTCCGCTTTATTGAACCAAACAAAACCCAGGCTGGCTATTGGCTGAAAAATTTTAACACACCAACCGCAAAAGCATGGAGCGGATACGCCTTTGAATCGTTGGTAATGAAGCATATAGAAGGGGTAAAAAGAGGGCTTGGCATTTCAGGCATCTACACAAGGGAAGCAAGTTTTCTGAAAAGAAAGGACTCAAATACCGACGGTTGTCAGATAGACATGCTCATAGACAGGGCAGACAATACCATCAACATATGCGAAATGAAGTTTTATGACGGACCTTATATTCTGACGGCGGACGATGTTCGAAACCTGCAACAAAAGCGAAACGTGTTTGCACTAACTACCAACACCCGAAAGCAACTGTTCATCACCCTCATCACTACCCAGGGACTATATGAAAACGAACAGGCGCATATCGCCGATAAACGACTGGATATGAATACTTTGTTTTATGAAGTAATAATAAATGAATAGGCAGAATCCATTGCAACAATCAGTTTTTCATCAACTTCTTCACCACCACCCCATCCCGAGTTTGAATCTTCAACCAATACATTCCGGTTTTTAACTGGCGGATGTCAAGTTCCCTCAGGCCGGAATCTGGAATAATGAGCACCCTTCCCAAAGGATCAATCACAGAAACAATTAACACATTTTCTTTTCCTTCAATGGTTACAAATTCATATGCAGGATTGGGATAAACCTGAATCATATCCTTTGGGAGCAATGTTTGTTTGAAGACAGATACAATGTGTACATTGGTGTCCAGACCTGGATTTGTAAAAACCAGATTGTCAAAGGTTGTGAGCGTT
>JBIPNA010000367.1:0-3625 GCA_044375665.1 Catalimonadaceae bacterium | reverse complement strand
CCTGATGGGAGAAAATGCTTTGGAAGAATCCATCAAAGCAATGCAGAAGCCCAGGATTCTGCATATTGCAACACATGGATTTTTCCATCCCGATTCTACCAGGGGGGAAAATCCGCTGGTCCATTCCGGCTTGCTGCTTACTGGTGCCAACAAAACCCTGGCCGGTGAAAAAGACGACAAAGTGGAAGACGGAATCCTCACTGCCTACGAAGCCATGAATCTGAACTTAGACAACACCGACCTGGTTGTACTTTCTGCCTGCGAAACGGGCCTGGGTGAAATCAAAAATGGCGAAGGGGTTTATGGTTTGCAAAGAGCCTTCAAAGTGGCGGGAGCCAAAACCATCATCATGAGTTTATGGAAAGTAAGCGATCAGGCCACTCAGGAGCTGATGGTTAGCTTTTACAAACACTGGCTGGGTGAAGCCGTCGGTTCCGCCCTTGGCGGAAAGACGGCTTCTGGAAAGACAGCTTCAGGAAGTTCCCAGGCCAGAGGCGAAGCCAACAGGAAACGGGCCGCCTTC
Source organism: Catalimonadaceae bacterium (assembly GCA_044375665.1). Taxonomy (GTDB): domain Bacteria; phylum Bacteroidota; class Bacteroidia; order Cytophagales; family Flexibacteraceae; genus CAMDMI01. The sequence continues at coordinate 3,102 of JBIPNA010000367.1, read as the reverse complement.
ATCAAAGCCCAGAAAGAGCTGAAAGCCAAATACCCCGATCCTTTTTACTGGGGTGCTTTTGTGATGGTGGGGGAATAAGAAATGCCAGTGGGCGTGCCGGCTCCTGTCGTCGCCGTCGGGCTCTCCACTTCAAATCCTCGTCCCGAAGGGTTTATAAGGAAGCACCAAGATCAAACCGAATGCGCCCATCGGTACTGCGGGTTTTCCGCTCCGATCCCTCACGTGGGTAGCTGTGCCATCATCCAAAACCTGGGCTGTCTTCGATGCCATGCAGAGCATCAAAGACAGTTAGATTTCGAAGACGTTCAGGGTCTGTCCAGGTCTGAATGGGTAAATTAAAGGAAGAACACATATGCATGTCTGCCGGGTCATTTTCTCCAGAAGTTCCAACCCATTGCCGGCCTCTGCCTTCACTTCCATGTCGGACTGGCTGTCCAGGAAATTTTTAAAAATACTTCGAAATAACCTATGGTCGTCGGCAATGGCTATCCGGATGGGTTTCATGTTTGCTTCTTATAGGTTGGAAATACTGCCGGGCAAATGTATTTTATTCATTGAATTCATTGTCCTGAAATCCATTTTTAAAAACCTGTTTTTAAGGATTTAACATATACTTCATCTGAAACTTTTCTTCCCCTACAATTCCGGATAACGGATCCGGAAATCTTTTCCGGGACAAGGATTGGATTTGTATTTGGTCTGACATGGCATTTGGTGGATGATTGTTTCCTGGCCGGCTGGTCCGGCTTTGCAGGGGTCCGCTATCGCTTCCGTGCCGCAGAACCGGGCGGAAAAGCCTTTAAACATTCCTTTTGTGCGGCACCGGGGCCCTTCCAATCCGGGCCGGAAACACCCGCTTTTGGAACCGGAATTATCGCCTTGCACAGCCTACTTTGGCTCAGGTGCCGGCCGAAACCCACCGGGCATGCATTCCCAACGTTTTACCGGAAAATGAACCCGGTCGGGCCCGGTTCAGGGCTTTACCAATAGTAGGCCTGGCCCAGACGGTGGAGAATGCCTTTGTCGGTGGGTGTCCAAAGCACAGCGGGCAAACCGGCTTTTTTCAGGGCAAGGTTGGTCCAGGAGTTGCAGGTTGAAAAAAGGGAATAAGACCCCGCTGCTTCGGTAAAAACATCGGTCGTTCCATATACGGCGTTTGTCTCAATTTTACGGATGCCCTTTTCGGCCTGCAGGGTTTGATCGATAAACCGGCAGATTTTCTGGTATTGCCCGGCCGATACGTTCAATGGAATGCAGGCTGGGCTTTTCCGCATATTCCTGTAATAGGTAGCATGGCAGGCACTTTGGCTTAAGCCGGTGGCGGCTTTAAAGGCTGTTGAAAACCGCAGATCTGCCCAGGTGGGTGTTTCAAGGTAAAAGCCCCGGTCGCCCCAACCGATGGCCAGCCAGGCAAAACTGGTATCGGCCGCTTTGGTCCAGGTGGGAGGGATCATCCTGGTCCAGTTCCGGTGTGGACTTTTCACAGGCAGTACCAGATCGGTGTGGACCCCGTTGGATTTGACCCAAATGGTATACACCTGCTCGTGGGGAGAGGTGGGTTCCGGATCCAGCCACACGAGGGGCAAGAGTATGGCCGCTAGCAGATAGAGCACAAGGAATCCACAGAAGCCAAGGGCTGCCCGGAACAGGATCCGAAACACCTTGAATCGCGTAAAAGACATGGAAGCCAAAAAATTTAAACCGAAATATTGGGTTATTTTCGGAAGGAAGAAAGCTCCGCACAGGATGGTTATATTCTACGGGCCGTTTCAAAGGAAGGCAACTTGTTCGCAGCGTTGCGCAGTGCTCTACGAACCCTCTATGATCCACAAGGTCTCCCGAGCCAGAAAACAAGTACATGGGTTCCATTCGGGCACACACCCAGACAGGGGCCGAAAAAGGTAGCCAGCCACTCCACCACCGAACAGGTAAGGAAAAGATTCCAATCGGATACCTGTTTTTAAATTCGGACTCGTTGCGCCAAATCTGAAGCCTGGTCAGGAAACAATGTGTTTGCCGACCGGGGTCGTGGCCATTCCAGAATCCTAGAACCGCTTCGCGAACGCTACGAATAAACTATGCGGATTCCGTTTTGATGGCAGCAGAGAAGGAATAGGGGCCTACCTTATTCCTAACGTGCAATGACCAATCTGGCACTGTACACCTTCTCAACTGTCTTTACCCGAATTTGATAAAGGCCTGGTGGAAGCATTGACACATCCAGCTTATGATCCTCCAGGGAACCCGACCAAACTTGTCTACCGGACACCGAGTGCACGGTAACCCAAGTCGGACTTGCATCCCCTTCCGGCACTTGAATATAAACCCATTGACTTCCCGGATTTGGAAACACACGAAGGCTGGAAAATGCCCGCTGTTCTGCTTCCCGGATCCCTACTGGCAAGGTTCCCGCATAAAGCCGGACCTGATCTATGTTTCTGGCAATAATTGGGGATGTGGAGTTGGGCGCCATTTGACGAAACCGAAAGACCGGACTTGTACCAGCTGCAAAGGGTACACTGTCCCGTACCAGGGCAAACGTATCACCAAGCGACCGGTTTGAACGGTGTATTTTTCGAAGCACAACCCAATTGGCACCACAATCTCCGCTGGCCTCCACAAACAAAGTGTCACCCTGTGGAATTTGGTTTAAAACAGGGGGCTCCTCATTGCCGATACGGTACCGAAACTCAAACAGGGAAGGGCCTGCCAGAGGACCAATGGCGGGTGTATAAACCGTTGTGGTCCGGCCCGGAGGCGGTTGAAGGTAAAGAGTTTTGTTGTTTGTTGAATAGTTATAAACCCTCCAAAAGTAATTGGTAGAAACCCCTTGCTGACCTGAACTTATCCTTAAAATGGCCTCATAACGCTCCTTGTTAAACCATCTGTAGGGAATATTGGGTACCTGTATGGCTCCCGGTGAACCTGAAGCCACTGTATCAAACCGGTTCAGATAAGGAACTGGATCGGGAACAAAATTGGCACGGGAATACAAAGTATCGTTGTCAAAAACGGTGTCCCCTACCATACGCACCCAGGATTTGTAACTCACCAGCCCGGGCTGGGTAATGGCTGAGCCCTGAAGGCTGTCGAACCAAACTG
>JBIPNA010000055.1:0-13743 GCA_044375665.1 Catalimonadaceae bacterium | reverse complement strand
CAATCGTGTATCTGTAGATGAGCCTGCTACGCCGAACATGCAATTAACCACTCCCCCACCGGTCTGGGCATATTTTGCCAGAGAATCGCCCAGCCGGATGCTGTTTAAATACTCAATGTTGGGCATCAGAAGAACCGCGGCATACTGTTTCAGAAATTCAACGGAAGGGGTTTTGTTATCTGCATTGTAATGATGGGTCTCTCCAAAATCCGGAAAAGATGCAATTTTAGATACTGCGTCCATCGCATAAAGGGAATCTGGGGAAGTACCAACAACCAGGATTCTAAGGGGAGCAGTAGCCGAAACAAAAAAGTTGGCCTGGCTGGTATCTTTTCCATTGGAGCCCAAAACAGATATTCTACCTGTAGATGCTGCCACCGGAACCACAGCAGTAACTTGTTGGGAAGATTGGGTCGTAAAGCTGGCCGATGCTCCATTAAATGCCACCTGCGACAAGTTCTGAAGGTTTTTTCCCTGGATAACGACAGAAGTTCCCGGCAATCCAAAGTTGGGCTGGAAACTTTGAATGAGGGGTTGGGTATCGAAGACCAGCCGGACATAATAATCTTCTGTTTCTCCGGAAAAATACTCTTCGCAGGCATCAGACGAAATGGAACCAGATCTGGAGCGAATGCGCAGACCGGTTAGTCCTGGAGAAGCGGAGGCAGGCACCGTGTAGGAAACTTCAAAAGTGCCTGAAGTATTGGTGGCTTGTTTGAATTCCCCAACATCAAAGGAACCGTTTCGGTTCCAATCCAGCCAAACCCCGACAGATATGCCCGGAGAGGAAACCTGAATCCTGTACGTTCTGCCCAGGGCAAGCTGTCCTGAAGTACTTCCTGAAGATGGGAAAATGTTATACGCTGGCCCATCGTCATCCGAACATAAAGTCGAATTGTTGAGGGTGGTGTTTAATACCACAACCTTTGAAATATACCCATCTGAATTATCACAGGAAGGATGGGGAGGAATACAATAATCAAAGCCGGCGGTATCTATGACCAGGTCGGTCAGAGATTGGGCAAGTCCAAAAGCAGTAAACAAACGGATTTTATTGGTCTGACCTCCTGTTGGTACTACAAACTTCAGCTTTTCCAGGGTCTCGACAGTAAAGTCGGTAATTCTCTTGTTGCCCAGAAGCAGGGAGTCGATACCGAAAAATCCGGATCCCAAAACCGAAATGGTTTTTCCAATACGGGCGGTATCTGGTGAAAAGGAAGTAATTACGGGTGGGACAGGCTTGTAACAGGTGGCTTTGGCCAGCCACCCACTTAGCTGGATTGAACCATTGCTGACAAACCGCAGTGTTAAACTACCTGATGGATGGGTAGAGATCAATCTGGGCGGAAGGAATGACCCGCTGAAGCTCCCAAGCAGTGGAGATCCCACGGTGGGTCCGTTGTAGATATAAAGGATATCGGAGGAATTTTCAGTCGAAAAATTGAAAAATTCGAGATCCACTTTCCGACCTGCTGTATCTGGTTGAATCGTCATGGTTTGGGTCCCGCTGGCTGTATAGTTGCCGTTGGGTCCGCCGTTATCGCAGATGTAGGCATTGCAGGTGGTAATGGTTCCCGTAAACATGTTGTGGCCTGGCTTGAGGGAAACAGCACCGGTTTGCAGCAGGGTATCCCGCGAACCATTGGAAGCAATAGCGATGAGTTGAACATCATAATCACCATAGGTTGTGTATTGAACAGAAGGTGAAGTGGCTGTAGAACTGGCTGGATTTCCACCCGGAAACAGCCATTGGTAGGTTGTTGCTCCAACCGAAAAATTCTGGAACTGAACCGTCTGAGGAAGGGTAATGCCAAAACCCGGGTTGGCTGAAAAAGATGCCAATACGCCTGAAAAAGCCAGTTGAACAGCCTTGAGCGCATTTACCCGTCCATAACCCAGCTGTGTACTCCAGGTTCCGTTGGGTTGACCTGTTACCGCAGAATAGGTGTATCCACCGGTTTTGTCGCAGGATGTTTCAACAAATACCCTGGCCTCGTCACTGGTCAGGTTGGGATTGACCGAGAAAACCAGGGCAGCTACGGCAGCCACATGCGGACAGGCGGCTGAAGTTCCGTTGAAGGCTGGGGCATAGTCGGTTGCATTGTAACCCCCGGAACCCATAATATCGGTGGTTTGGATTTTGACACCTGGTGCACCTACGTCGGTATTCGTTCCATAATTAGAACCCCAAAACGTTTCCTGGTCACAGGAGTTGTTCGATTTTACCTGATCGCACATAGACATGGCCGCCACAGATATGGCATCCACCTGACTGGAGGGATAAGCCGCAGAAGACTGCCCACTGTTTCCGGCAGAAAAAATCACCAGTGAACCTTTTCCCTGGCGACCCAGGTTTGTGGCATTGGTAATGGCGGAATTGATGGTGGTGGAAACACTACCACCTGCCCAGGAATTGCTCAGGATATCTGCTCCATTTTGATAAGCCCAGGTAAGGGCATTTCCGATCCAGACGTCGTTGGTGACCCAACCACCGCCAGCACCTGTTCTGTAGGCAATCCGCACAGGTAGAATACGGCAATTGGGTGCAATACCGGAAACACCGATGCCATTGCTGTCTGTTCCTGCAATAATTCCGGCACAGGCCGTACCATGCGGATCAGTTGAGTTACATTGACCATTGCTGTTGATACTGGCGGCATCAAACCCATTGAGCATGTTTCCAACCAGATCCGGGTGGTTCATGTCGACGCCTTCATCCAAAACGGCCACTTTTACATTTGGACTGCCCCGGGTGATGGCCCATGCTTCAGGTACATCCAGGTCGGCATCTGGTGTGGCACCGGGATAACTTGCATTGCCAAGGTTGTTCAACGACCATTGCAGGGGATACAAAGGGTCGTTGGTGTGTGGTTTTAGGAGCTTGATAAAATTCGGCTCGGCATATAAGACTTCCGGCATTTCAGAGATTTGCCTGGACGTCAGAAGAGGGTCTTTGGCCAGAGGAAGGTTGACAATCCAGGTGCGATCCATCAGAGTGGAACGCAAAGCTTCCGGTCCAACTCCAATGCCTGAAAGTGCAGCTTTAAGTTTTTCCAGAGAAACCCCAGGCTTTTGGGAAACAATTATTTCCTGAGTGAGGGCCTGAGAAACCCCGGATGCCGGATCCAGTAGCATGGGCCGGGCAAAAAGCACTCCCGGGATGCGGGTCAGTTGAAGACAAATTTCAGACAATGATTGACCGGAAAAGCCCCGTGGTACATCTTTGATTTTCCCTTTGAAAACCCAGGGCAGTCCATTTGGAATGGAAACTTCATTTTGGTCTGAACCAATGGGCTGATACAAGGCTTTCCAGTTCCAGACCCGTACCAGGTCCTTCCGGATCACTTTTGGATCCAGTTGAACGACATAGTCGGAATCACTGGTATGAAGAAAGTAAGATTTTCCTTCTACGAGGAAAAATGCGTTCAGTGGAAGACCCGAATCTCCATTCTGATGGGCTTGTGAAAACCCCTTACCACCAAAAAGCAGCAGGAAAAGAGCGCATAGCTGGGAAAACTTGTTCCCCAGGGAACGAGCAAACAGGGAAAAAGGCATGGGCGTATTGTTCTGTTTAAATTGGAATTTTTTCAAAGGAAAAAGAAAAACTTTGGATTTTAAATAGAGAAGGTTTCAATTTTTGCTTTTTCACCAATGAGTTAAACGGAGATCCTGTAGGACTGAGGATCGGGCGATGTTAAGGTTCTGTTAACCTTAATTCAAGACCAACTCCACGTACCTGTAAAAACAATGGAGCGAAGCATCTGTGCAACTGGGCGTGGACGACTTGCGGCGGATCCGGCAGTAAATCTTCGATCCGGTGGAAAATAAAGAGGGGTTGACAAGTCCGGTTTGATTAAGACCCTGACCCTGAACTGGTCCCCCAAAGGCCGATGCATTAAAGGCTGTGCTGGGATCGTCTTCCGGATTGGTATTCCCATTGTAGGTCCCGATGTAGCCCCATTCGAAATAATAATCATTGCCAACCAAGAATGCTGAGCATGAAGGAGAAAGGGAGTTGTACCAACTTGAACTTTCATTTGCATCGTTCGTTACAATATCTAATGAAGTACTGCTCCGCTTAATTTTTAACCCTGTAGTGGTAAAATCGGTGGCTTTATATCCTGAAATGGAAACCGTTGAGGTGCAGGCGGCAAGGGCGGGTACGCCCAGGTTGGGGCCGGTGCTGGTTACCGTCAGGGTCTGGGCCAAAGGTGCGGTGCCCGGGGCTTCCATGGCCGGGATGCCCGAAAATTCGGGTGTGCCCTGCCCCTGGCTGTTGGTCCAGCTCCATTGGGCCGTGGTCCAGGTATAGGTATTGTTGATAGGCGCATCCGGCCAGGTGAACCGGTAGCGAATATCCGGATAATAACAGTTAAGTGGCCAGCTGGCACTTGTGGGCACTGGCTCTTTCACCGTCCTGGCTCCGGTCCGGCTTAAAGTGGTGGTTGTGGGAAGACGTACAATGTTGAAAGCCGCAATGGAGCGACCGCACTGCCCATTGTCGACCCGGCACAAAATCTGACCCGATGCCGCCTGGGCCCCTGCATTGGGTGTAATCCCGACCGCCCTGGTGGTGCAGGGCGGAGCGCAGGTAAAGCCCTGCGGAATGACCCAGTTGTATCCCTGAGATCCGGTTTGCTGGTCGGGCGATACCTGAAGCGAAAAAGAAACATCAAGGTTCCCCGGCAAACAACCATAACCCGGGTTGGCATTGGTTCCAGACACCGTTGAAAACGGGTGTGTACCCAAAACACCAATCCAGGATGGAGCAGGCGTTTGATTGAAGGCCCGGCTAACCTGAGGACTGGTGTTGCAGCGGCCCAGCGTCAGCTCAACCATCCCCTCCGAAATACACCCGGTCCAGTTTGCACGAAACTTCACCAGGGCACTATCAGGACTTAGGGCTTCCCATGGGCCCCAACTGCTGCGCCAGTCAAACCGATCCTCAAACCGACCTGTACCACAAATCCGGCCCAGATCCAATCCCACTTCTACCAACTGGCTATCCCCAACGCATTCCTGTTCTGCAAAAAGAGCCGGGCCGGCTTGTCCTTGCCCAACACGCCAATTTCTGAGCAAAACGGAATCAAACCGCTTAAAAACCCTTGTCCGGATTTGGCCGTATCTGTTTTGTCCCATGCAGGAATCTTCCCCATTTCTCCATCTGAACTCAATCCAGCCCGGGCACAGACAATGCGTTGAGGCAATGGATGGACTGGAAACATCAGCCCAGTATTGGTATTTACCAAAACAACGCCGGTCCTCAAAAGCACCAATCCGGAGTCCACTTCCCATTCCGGTTGGATGGCAGCAAATGCCGACTCTGTGGTAATTATCCGAAAGGTCCCACCTGATGAGGATACGCAAAAAGCCTGATCCCCATTTAAAAATGAAAATCCTTGTGCCTGTATCCTTCCGGCTGCGAATACTGCCCAAAGTATGCAAACAGTGATGTTAACCCAGCCCGGATGTTTTCGAAACCGCATAACCTGGAAGCTTTGCCAATAGGCTTATCAAAGAAGATCTGCTTTTTGAACAAATCGGATCCCACTCGCCTGATCATTTCACCCACAACCATCCTGACACAGAATCAGAATTGTCCTGAACTGAAAAAAAGTAAACCCCTTCCTGATCGGCAGAATCCGGCCAGGTGCCCTGGTAGTCCTCCTGGTCAAAAACCGCCTTGCCCCATCGGTCAATGATCCTGACCCTGTATTTTCCCTGCCCACCTCTGATCTGCCATTTGCGGTTTTCTGGTTTGCCCGTCCGCAACACAAGATTGGGAACTTCCAAAGGCCGTATTTCAGGAACCTGCTTTTCTTTGATCAACAAAATGCCTTTGGAAATCGACCGGCAGTTGGAGTAAGAGGTCGAAGCAACTTCGATCTCATACCGCCCCGCCTGGCTAAAGGTAATCTCTGCCCGATTGGAGCCACTCACCACCTGGCCATTCACCGACCAGATGCTTGAACAATACCCATCCTTCTCTCTGGCCCGAACCACCACTGGCAATAGGGTCTCAAAACTATCTGTCTGTACCAAAATCGAATCTGTGGCGGTCCTCAACTCAATGGTGCCTTCCCGCAAAGGCCTTCGCATCACATAAATCGAATCCCGGACCCGGCAACCACCACCTGGAGCGTCAAACCGGTACCAGCCCGGAGCATCAGCTGCAACCGTAGCTGCCTGGGAAAGGCTTCCATCGGGTAAAACCCATTGAACGGGGGAGCCTGCAGTTGTGGTCAGCGGATAGGCCTCGCAGGTTACCAGGGTATCCCGGTTGGGAAGCATGTACACATTCGGTTTAAACTCAAGATGAAGGGTATCTTCTACCCACAATCGGGCACCAAACTCATCTTCTACCCGGAGCCGAACCCGAAACCGACCTGTCCACCCATAAAAATGGGTTGGGTTGGCGCCTGAACCTGTCTTGCCATCGCCAAAAAACCATTGGTAGGTATAATTCTGCCCGCCAAGCGATTGGACGCTGGCCGAAAAGGAAACCGGCTCCGAATAACAATAGGTTTGTTTGCGGCCATTGGGGAACACAATCCTAGCCTTGAGGTTGTTGAGCTTATACAAGCCCGAATCAAGTGTTCCGATCCATTTGTTGCCGGCCCCATCAATCTTGAAACAGGAAGGTGTTTTGCCCGCCCCGTTGTATTCCTGTTGCGCCAACAGGGTATCGGCCTCAAACCGGTACATACCCGAACGGCCGGTAAACCACAATCGGGATCCTCGTTCTACAGCCATAAAATCCAAAGAGGCATTTTGTACAGGAATGGAAAACAAAAACCCATTTCTTTTCCACAAACGGGTCTTACCACCCGGGAGCCTGTCGGCAGTAAGCAGAAAGGTATCGGCTCCTAAAAACTCAATGTCTTTTAAAACCAGGCTATCGGGAAGCTGTAAGGCACTATTGCGAAGAGGCTTGAGCGTGTCACCGCTTTGATAAACCCATTCATAACGATCCCGCGAAAACCAAACCCCCGTCTTGCCTGTCTTGCCTCTTCGCCAGTAAGACCGGCTCAAATCCCGGACAGAATCGCCAAAAAACAGTTTGTGCTGGAGGGTACCCAAATCCAGGGAGCGGATACCTGCATCGCCCCCAACCCAGATTTTCTGGCCATCCGGCTGCATTGCAGAACAATACCAGATCCGTTCTTTAAATGAGGAAAATGGCGGGAAATTCACACTGTTGTAAATCGTAAAAACCGGACTCTGAAGGCGCACCAGGCCACCGTTGGATGGTCCAAAGGGGCCCTCAATCCATCCCGGAAGCCGGCCGGTAACCAGCCATTGGGTTCCGCTGAACGAGGGATAAGCACCAATCAATGGATTGGAATAGGGATTAAAGCCTGTCTCCTGGGCCGGGTAATAGCGGACTGTATCCCGGTTGAGCAAAGCAGGGGCCTGAGGCATATCCTGCCTGAGCCATACCTGATTGGGCCCCACCGGAAATACATCTGAAACCCGGTTGGATTCCAAAGAGCGCTTTTCGGCTTTAAAAGTCTGGAGGGTCTGACCTTCGGCCCAATGCGACAAGGCCAAAAGGAGCAAAATGAAATGTAGTGGATGGTGTAGCACTCGGATCATAACATGGGTTTGAATTCAAAACCAAAAAAGGCAGGATTCCGAAAAATCCTGCCTTTTTTCTTCAATTATTTTTTCGATAACCGCCGGCCGGCACGCTCTCCGTCGGAAGAAAGATACTCGACCGAATAAATACCCGGTGGAAGGCCCTTCAGATCCAGAACTGTTTCAGAAGGAACGCCTTCCAGTTCCCGGACAAGAACCTGCATGCCGTTGTAGATCCTGAGCACCCCACCCGAAGACATCCGCGAAAAAGCAATCTGAAGCTCCTCGCTGGCTGGGTTGGGCTGAAGTTGCAGGGAAGGCCTTAAGCCAGATGCAGACTCCTCTTCCCCGCCCGGACCTGCAGGGCGCATATTGTAATTCACAGTTTTGGTCAGTTCCTCAAAAAAGCAGTTGGCCTCAGGGCAACCAATGGGGTTGGTTGCAGTCTGGATCACCACCCGAAATGTCCCGTTGTATAAGCCTGATTCAACAGAAGGGCTTGGAGATGTTTGAGAACTAAACAGTTCCGATGAGGGCTTTTGAATCCCGTTAAACGTTCCTTCAAAAGTCCAGAAATATGCGAAATCGCTAAAGCTGCATCCTGAACCTCCGGGATACCAATCGGGGGGATTCGATCCCGTTGGGTTGATCACACGCACCAAACCATTATTTTCCTCCGCCTCAATCTCAAGCGGAATACTGTTTCCTGCCAGTTGCGGATCGAGGGTATTTACCTTAAAGTGAATGTCGGCATCGCAGGGAGCCAGAGAGGAAACGCTTAAGGGAAGATCCAGGTCGTTGCCCACCACCACCGGGCGCAGTGTAATGGAATTGAAAGAGGGATGGCCCACCACATTCCAGTACGATTCGGTGGTGGAGACTGTTGTATTGGACCACTCCAGAATCGTGTTCAATGGGGCCCGGAGTAGGGTAAAAGTGTAGTCGGTATTGGGCCGGAAACAGTTGGCCTCCGTCAAACCCTGACCCGGGGTGGGGGTCACCTCAATTTCATTGTATGTAGAGGCCGGAGAGGTTTGCTGCGTGGTGGCAACCAGACTTCGGGTGATGGTATACATGATGCTGTTTGACCCGCAGCTGTTGGGAGCGTTTACCGTGCAGGTAAACGTACCGGAAGCGCCAGACTCCCCATCTGTCCGGTTTCGGGCTTCCACCTGTATCACCCGGCTGCTGGTCGTTGTCCCGTTCACCAGCTCAAACTGCGGAGGCACCGTCCAAAGGTAGGTGGCTCCTGCTCCCTCATCGTTGGGCATGCAGGCCAGCGTAAAACGGTCTGATGTCTTTCCTGCTCCGCCCCGGTCGATGGGCATGCAGGCACTGCCAAGCGCCAGCTGGTTGTTTTGCGTGGTATTGAAAAACAAATCGGAAGGAGGATTGGTCCCCTGTGGTATGCCCGATAAAACCGGATAGGGCTCGCGGATGCCACGATTCAGTCTGACTGTAGCGTGTTCGGAACTGTTGGAAAATGGGGGACGACGGGCTTTGCCTACGTACACTTTAAAATCATTGGCCTGGGCCATGGTTTCGCTGTTGGGCGCCTGAAACGTAACAGCAGACCCATCAAGCGGTTTGGTAATCTCGGTAAAGCCCGATTCAACCGGCTCCCAGGTAATCTCATCCAGCCCAATGCCATCTTGAAGGCAACCTTCAAAAATGGGGTACACCGAAAGATTGAAATAATCGCCCGGTGTAATACAAGCCGGCGTTTCGGTAAAAATACGGAACGTGGATCCAAGACCCTTTTCCACATATTTTGCATCTAAAGCCGAGACAGGAATGTCTTTGAAAACATCCAGAAAGCGGATATTGCCGGTAGGAAAGCCTGTTTCTATCCCGCATTCAGCATCCGAGGACGTGTAGTACTCAAATACCAACCTGCCTTTGCAAAAACTTCCGAAGGTAGAACTGACATCAATACTAAACTCTGAGCCATTTTGTGTAGGAATGTTTCCATTGGGAAGGCTCATGCCCTGCCCAATCACACGAACCTGAAACGGAGCTACGATGGTTGTGCAGCCCATATCGAAGGTAATCGTTTGGGTGCAGCCATTCATCAAATCCTCGCAGAAAGGCATGGAAACACTATGATCGGCATAAAAATCTGCCTGGCTTTTGCATTGTGAAAAAGATGGACTGGCCCCTGAAAGGAAGAACAGCAACAGCATGAAGCCAGTTAAAATTCGGATCTGAAATCTGTACAACATAAAAAAAATCGTTTAGGGTTTTGAAAATTAATCCAGAGCTAATTCTACATAACGGTAAAAGCAATTGAGCGAAGCATCTGTGCAACTGGGCGTGGACGACTTGCGGCGGATTCGGCAGTAAATCTTCGATCCGGTGGAAAACAAGGAGGGGTTGACAAGTCCGGTTTGATTAAGACCCTGACCCTGAACTGGTCCCCCAAAGGCCGATGCATTAAAGGCTGTGCTGGGATCGCCTTCCGGATTGGTATTCCCATTGTAGGTCCCGATGTAGCCCCATTCGTAATAATAATCGTTTATGGATAAGCTTGTGGTGCAGGACGGATTTAAGGAGTTGAACCAGTTTGGATTGTTGGTGCCATCTTCAGTGACAATATCTAAAGTTGAGCCGCTGATTCGGATTCTCAACCCTGTAGTGGTAAAATCGGTGGCTTTATATCCTGAAATGGAAACCGTTGAGGTGCAGGTGGCAAGGGCGGGTACGCCCAGGTTGGGGCCGGTGCTGGTAGCCGTCAGGGTCTGGGCCAAAGGTGCGGTGCCCGGGGCTTCCATGGCCGGGATGCCCGAAAATTCAGGTGTGCCCTGCCCCTGGCTGTTGGTCCAGCTCCATTGGGCCGTGGTCCAGGTATAGGTATTGTTGATGGGCGCATCCGGCCAGGTAAACCGGTAGCGAATATCCGGATAATAACAGTTGGATGGCCAGCTGGCGGCGGCTGTGGGCACTGGCTCTTTCACCGTCCTGGCTCCGGTCCGGTTTAACGTGGTGGTTGTGGGGGGACGTACAATGTTGAAAGACGCAATCGAGCGACCGCACTGTCCGTTGTCGACCCGGCACAAAATCTGACCCGATGCCGCCTGGGCCCCGGCATTGGGTGTAATCGTTACCAATCTGGTGGTGCAGGGCGGGGCGCAGGTAAAGCCCTGCGGAATGACCCAGTTGTATCCCTGAGATCCGGTTTGCTGGTCGGGCGATACCTGAAGCGAAAAGGCGCCGTCAACAGCACCGCCCAAACAACCATAGCCCGGATTGGCATTGGCACCCGAAACCGTCGAAAACTGATGCGCACCCGAAACCCCAATCCAGGATGGTGCAGGCGTTTGGTTGAAAGCCCGGCTAACCTGAGGACTGGTGTTGCAGCGGCCCATCCGAACTGAAATTGTGTAGGTCACTTTTTGTTCGGTCACACTGTACGTTCGGCTGGTATTGTCCTCCGACTGATACACAGGGTTCAGATCATTGGTTATCCATTCAATGTCATCGGCTGGCAGGTCGCCCACTCCGGCAATGTCGCTTGGATCGCCGACACAAAAATGCAAAGGCCGGACCGAAAGAACCACTTCATCTCCACTGGAAATACAGGGGGGCGTCTCTGTGTAGATCTGGTATGGACCATACCCCAAAAATTGAGATCGCTCATCTAAATCAAGATCCGTAAACGTTTTAAAAACGGTAGTGGAGACCTGATTGGGTGCCAGATACTCTGTTGTACAGTTCTCTGCAACAACCCGCCAGCGAAAAGTAACGCTGGCCGGACAAAAAGGTTGATTTCCATCTGCTTCGGTGCTTTGGACGTCAACCCAGTATTGGTTGGTACCCGGGCCTTCACCCTGTGCTACTTTAATCAAACCAGGTCCAACAATCCAATCTGCGCCCACTGCCGCTTCTGTGGCAGGAACCGTGGAAATCCGAATGCTACTCCCCCCCACTGAGGCACAGCGATGGGTTGTAGAAGGTGCTTCAATGGAATATTGAGCCGCAACATAGCCTGGAGGTGCAAAAACCAGACTCAACACAAGAAAAACACAGATTTTGTGTAATAGGAACTTTTCCATAGAAATTTAATTAGGGTTTAGTGTTCCGTGGGACACAAATCCACGCTTCTTCCATGGTTAAGAATTGTGAAATGGGTATCCGATGAACAAACCAAAACTAAAAGGCCGATGGTGAAAAAAAAAAAAAATGAAATTTCTTTCAAAAAACTTTCTCTTAAAATATAAATACATAAAAGTGTATGCAATAAAAACATTGATAACACTGCAAACACTCAAAATTAAACAAACCCATATTATGCAAAAAATACATACGATTAATATAGAGGCATCCCAAGGGTCTGTTCCTATGGTATAGGGCAACCTTTCCGGTTAATCATCAACAATAATTGCCTTATTCAAGCTACTCCTGGAATAAAGCTCCAAGGAAGCATGTACAAGTCATTTCTACTGCAGGAGTTATTCTTTCAGGGATTATAGAGTTAATTTCGGCTGGCAAGAAATCCTGGGGTTCACATCATTCCAAATAACAACACAAAAAAATAGTGCATCCTGGCCCAAAAAACATATTGGAAACATGCACCACAACGAAAAGATTGAAGAAAATAAAAGAGCCCTGTTTCCCTTACCAAACTACTTACACACATCGGATTCTCCAACCTTATCCGGAAATCAGGCAACAATGCTTCAGATTTATTAATAATGTGGCTAATTTTTGAAATGGAGCCCCTCCGAACAAAGTTCTATTGTAATATCTGAATCAGACCCAACAGAATCAGGTCAATTGGTTTTCTCCAAAAGGCTTAAATTACTGATCTGTTTCTTCTGCAAAAACAAAATCAAACGCAGACTGCTCCATTCAGGAAACCGGGGCCTTTTCATTAACCGGACATCCTGTGGCACAATTCAGCGATTCCATGTAAGACGTAGCCGGAAAGAAATTATGTAGACCCGGAACCGAATGGCCGCATTTCAAACACCTTCCTTTCCATCTTCCGTCGAGGCCATTCAAGGTGCGGATGCAGAAGGTCAGGCTGGGCTTTCCATTGAATCTTCTATTCGATCCCAAGCCATTCCAGCCGCTTTTCCAGGTATCCGCACCGCCTTTCAAGGTCGTTTTGATTTATTTCTTCCAAATCCTGGGCAATAAGGGCATTGCGGTCGGTAAAACCCTGGCCAAAAATCTGAAAACGGGTGGTTTGGGAAAGGGGCTCGGCCTGGATGCCTTCCCACCAACGCCTGCGTCGGTCTAAAAGGGCAACCTTTTGCCTGGCCTGCGTCAACCGGACTTTGGCTTGCTCCAGAGCGTGTTGGACAAGGGCCTTTTCTTTTTCCAACCAATACATGCCTTCAAAAAATTTTCTGGGAAGCGGTCTTGACCGTAAACCATCTTCAGGTGCCCAATCCGGTGCTACCGCATCGAAAATGCGGCTGGCCTGTGATAAATACACATCGTAGGGATCAACCGCAAACCGCTGGCCTGCCTCCAGATAGGAGATAAGAGATTCGGAGACGCCTACCATAAGGGCCAACTCGGATTGCAACAGGTCAAGTCCTTTCCGCAGCCGGAATATCTCGGCAGGCAAAACAATGGAAGGAAAGTTTTGAGGGTCCATGAAAATAAAAATGTCAAGTTAAAATTTGTCAGGTTTTTCAAATTGACAAAATTTCATTTCACAATTTTATTTCAAAACTTTTGTCAAGTCAAAAATTGTCATAATTTTTTATCTGACATTTCCTGGCATGACAATTCTTTTTACACGAGTATTGGAGCGGCCGCCCGAAAGGCTGTTCATACCGGGCTTTCCGGTTGCTGAGGATGAAATCTTCCCGAACCAGAATTCCTGTTCAACTTCTTTTTGCACCAATCCTTCCAATTCCATGGCAGCACTGCCCTGCGGATACAAAAAAAATGCCAGCCCGGCTTAGGACCTGAAGCAGTTCAGGACGAAACAGAAGAACCTATGCGTTTTCCAGGTAATATTGCCCGACAATCCAAAAAAAAGACCCTGGTTGGCCAGGGTCTTTTTTTTGATTGCGAAAAGGCTACACGGTCGTATTGAGCATCACCGGCATAATCAGCATCAGTATATCCTCACCGTCTTCCAGCGTTTTTGGGATAAGCAGCGCCGCTTTGTTCGGGGCCGACATTTCAAGATCTACCAGATTGGACGAA
>JBIPNA010000366.1:0-3635 GCA_044375665.1 Catalimonadaceae bacterium | reverse complement strand
GACCAATGCTTTTTCAAGAGGATATTTTTTTAGGAATTCCCTTTCCCTTGCCAGGAAAACCAAAGTCAGGTTTCCCCCCAGGCTAAATCCGGCCAATTGAATTCGACGTGGTTGAAATTTCAAGAAGGAAAATGCAAATACTGTTTTCAAATCCTCAGTTGAACCGGAATGGTACAAACGCTTAGTTTTGTTGATTCTCCCAGAACAACCTCTGAAATTCCATGCGAGTACCGACCATCCCGCCTGTTGGAATTGTTTCGTAAGTGCTCTTATATAAACTGCCGATGAGCTTCCTTCTAAACCATGACTCAAAATGGCCAAAGCACCAGGATTTGATCCTTCCCAGTATTCGGCATACAAAACATCATTGTCAGGAGTTGGAATTTCAAGGATTTGCGAATTGGGCAAGGAGACTCTACGGAACAAATAAGGTACTATCGTTTGAATATGGCCCCTCATAGCTTTCCAGGGGGGAAGTCTATTTTGCATCCCCAAACCTAAATTCCGGGCGGCATCGGACCAAAAAATAAATGGTTGGGCAGCCATTTTCAGATCTGCGATTTTAAATTCCAATTTTTGGCAAATTTTGCGTTATGAATTTTCGACTCCCTTCACCAAAAGTGTTTTCACAAAAGATGGCAATCCTTTATGCAATGCTGGTTTTTTCTGGCATTCATTCGGGTTTTTGTCAGAATTCAAAATTGGTAAAATGGAAGGAAATCGAAATTCTGCTGGCCGATAAAACAGATACTTTGTCAGTGATTAATTTCTGGGCAACCTGGTGCAAACCCTGTGTGGCTGAATTACCCCATTTTAAAGCTGCAGAAGCGCAGTTTGCAGGAAGACCCGTTCGTTTTATTTATGTGAGCCTTGATTTTGCTGAAGATCAGAAAGGACGTTTAGACCCATTTGTCAATAAAAGAATGACAGGTTCAAAAGTATGGTTGCTGGACGAAACAGATTACAATGCCTGGATAAATAAGGTTGATCCTGCCTGGAGCGGAGCCATTCCTGCCACTGTTTTTGTGAATAATGCCAAAAAAATCCGAAAATTTGTAGACGGTTCTTTGGAACAAGGAAAGCTCTTTGAAATTATTGAACCACTTTTGCAATCTCAATAAGACAATTATTTACTATGAAACACATACGCACCATTCATTCCTTCTTCATTCTTGGGATTTTTAGCTTGTTCACGATGGCTTCCAGGCCATTGGAGCACGGGTATAAAATTGGAGATGAAGCCACCGACTTTTCACTGAAAAATGTCGATGGAACAATGGTAAGTCTGGGAATGATAAAGTATAGTTCTGCAAAAGGGTTCATCATCGTTTTTACTTGTAACCATTGCCCTTTTTCCCAGAAATATGAAGACCGCATCATTGCGCTGAATAAAAAATATGAGTCACTTGGATTCCCGGTTATCGCCATTAATCCAAACGACCCGGAACGGGAGCCTGAAGATAGCTTCGAAAATATGCAGAAACGGGCAAAAGAAAAGGGATTTACTTTTCCTTATCTGGTTGATGAAACACAACGTTTAACTTATTTCTATGGGGCGGAGCGAACCCCCCATGTGTACGTCCTGAAAAAAGATGCCGGCAAGTACAAGGTCGCATACATCGGAGCCATAGATGATGATATCCACAATACCAAGGATAAAAAAGTAAAATATGTTGAAGCTGCTGTAGATGAACTTCTTGCCGGAAAACCAGTAACCACCACCACAACAAAAGCTGTTGGTTGCGGAATCAAATGGAAGCAATAAAGATTTAAATTCTACTGACCGCCTTCGGGCGGTTTTTTGTTTTTTCTCTTAATAATCAATTTAAAAAAAGCGTATCTGTTTGTGGTCAGACGCTGAAAGAAAAGCAGTAATGGCAAAATGCTTTTTTGCGTTTGAAATCCTTTCCTTTCATCTTCTGCTGCCAATGCTTGATTTTGTTTCAGGACTTACAGAATTTGCCCCCGTTTTAGTTCACCATGGGAAGAATATTCGAAAAACGAAAACATAAGATGTTTGCCCGTTTCGACAAGATGGCGAAAGCCTTCAGTCGGTTGGGAAAAGAAATTGCCATGGCTGTAAAGCAAAGTGGTCCTCTGCCGGAAAATAATCCGAGACTCAGAGCCGCAATGCAGACAGCCAAAGGGGTTAACATGCCCAAAGACAGAATTGATGCTGCCATTAAAAGGGCAAGCAGTAAGGACGACAAGGATTATGAAGAAGTAGTCTACGAAGGTTACGGGCCATATGGAGTTGCAATTCTATGTGAGACGGCCACAGACAATATCAACAGAACTGTCGCCAACATCCGGGCAATATTTTCTAAAGGAGATGGGGCTTTGGGCAAAACAGGTTCCCTCGATTTTATTTTCAGCAGGAAAGGGGTCTTTAAAATTAAAGGAGCCGGGATCGATCCGGAAGAACTGGAATTGGAATTGATTGATTCTGGACTTGAGGAGTTATTTTCCGATCCGGAGGAAGGAACTTTGATTATTTATACTGCATTTGCAGATTATGCCACCATGCAAAAAGCGCTTGAAAGCCGGGGTTTTGAAGTTTTAAGCGCCGAATTGGAACGTATTCCTCAATCATTTGCTGAGGGGCTTTCCGAAGAACAGGAAAACGAAATTCTTGAGCTTGTGGAAAAATTTGAGGAGGACGACGATATCCAAAAGGTTTACCATAACATGAAATAGCCCGGAATCTTTAGTCTGGAATATTTCCGATAGAATCAGGACCAGGGTCTCCATCTAAAGTCCTTTGGCTATCCCAGGTATACCCTTTTTTTGCAACCCGTGCCGGGATTCCCACTGCCACAGAATCTGGAGGAATTGTACCATTGACCATAGAGCGGATTCCGATTATTGAGTTTCCTCCAATGTTTGCCCCGCCCAGGATCTGAGTATAGGCACCCAACCAAACGTGATTCCCTATTTGGATGTTTTTCGCCCAGTTTATTCTTTTCCCTGTTTCAATGTTGAGAATGGTGTGGCTATCTCCATTCCTTATATCCACATCAAAACTGAACATGCAACTTGACCCGATTAATATTTTTCGATTGGGTTCAGTTACTGCAATATGCCCATTTCGTTGCATGGTAGTCCCTTTTCCGATTCTGATTTCGCAGTGATGATCTTCAAACCACAGCAGGGATTGAGTCATAACCACATCCTCCTCAATATAAAGTATATGATTGTTACCCTGGATTTCTATAGCGCAATCCTGGATTGAAGACCCGGGGGCGAAATACAAAAAATTGTTGCTGCCCTTGATTTGGATTTGATTTCGTTCAAGTCGGGCACCATGTGCATTTATCTTGTTATGTCTTCCATGATCAATAATAATATTCTCCTTTTGCCATATTAGGAAGGCATAAGCTATCCTTCGGGCTATAGGGATGTTTTTTAAAGTGGATTTCAAAGCTTGTAGCATCGGCAGCAAAAAACGGAAAAACTTAGTTGGCAACCGTTAAAATATCCTCAGCCCCAACAAAGAGATTTGAGAGGAGGCTCGTCGTATTTTTCCGAGATTGTTCAAAATTTTTCTTAGTGGTTATCAGTGGGTTGGGGAATATTTTCGGGATTTGTAAAAAAACTTCTTGTTGGGAAAAAAAATAGTGCGACATTTGCACTCC
>JBIPNA010000054.1:0-13824 GCA_044375665.1 Catalimonadaceae bacterium | reverse complement strand
CGAGGATATCCGCATGTCTCTCCAGGCTTCACTATAGTCATGGTTTTTGTTTTGTAAAAGGTCAATGTTTTCCATGCAAACCGTGTCGTAAAGGTTTCCAAGGCGTTCAACATCAAGGTCCACATTATCATCCTTTCCCTCCAGATTTGCCTGAATCAGGGCTATTACACAATAATTAATAATTCCGATAAATTCAGACTCCATCGGGTCGGAGATTTTTTGGACACCTTTTTCCTGGATACTCCGTATTCTGGAGGCTTTGATGAAAATCTGGTCAGTTACCGAAGGCAAACGCATGATACGCCAGCTGGTACCGTAATCTTTGTTTTTTTGAATAAAGAGTGCCTTGCAGCTTGAAAGGATTTCTCGGAACTGGGTTTCAGTCTGATTCATGAATACCAAGGTTTGTGTTGCAAAAGAAATCCAATTTTCTCCCAAACAAGTTTTAAGGGAAAGCCTTTTCAAAAATAAAGCCGCTCCCAAACCGGGAGCGGCTTCTTACCTGTGGTGAGGTCAATTTACCTGAGCCGGGTGGGTATGGGCAGGGCCTATGCCAACCACGGATTTGGAGAACACACTTTCCAAATATCCTCAAGTAACTCTCACACACGAGATCTCTAAGGTTTTACCAATAGAACTGTTGAATCAACTCCAGGATTTTTGATACAGAGTCGGACTGATTTTTCACATGAATATCAAGCCAGCCGTCCTCTATCCGGATTTCCTTACCTGAACCGCTGACAAACAAAATAGAACTGTTGAATTGTCTTTTCCATTCTTCCGATACATCTCTCAGAGATTCTGATCCCAAAGAATCGTAAGAACTTATGACCAACTGTGGTTTAAATTCCGGGGCCATCCATTTTGCGGCATCTGAATTTGGGGCAAGCACTACGGAATCTTTGTTTTTTCTGACAATGTGCTGAAAGAGTTTTACTACCAGACCCTTTTTGTCTTCAATGAATAAGATCCTTGGAGTATTCATTTTTTCTGCAGGTGGTTCGGAGTATAGGCCTATTCCGACCTCCTCCATCATTTGAGTGGCTAAATCCCAGAAATCTTCCAGCTCTCTTTCCTCGACTTCAGGATTTTTTTCCGCTTTGGTAATGATGATTAAAGTGGAGGGTGTAAGTCCGGAATCATAAACAGGTAAAATTACACCCTTAAATACCATTTTCGAATCCGGGAAGTGAAAGCTAACAGATCCGGGAACTCCTTTCAGAGCCTGCTTTACGGCGTGAGAAAGTTCCGCCCGGCCTTCCTCTGAATCAAAGACCCGGGTAAAATTCTGGTTTAAAACCTGAGTTTCAATTTTCCCTGAATTGTGAAGAAAATGTTGATTGAATCCGGTTATTTTACCCATCGGATTGATAACCAATAGGTTGTAATGGCGTACCAAACCTTTCAGATGCGGGCTATCGCCTAGAATAATATTTGCAAGTAAACCTGCCTTCATGAATTTGTAATTGTTTTACCCATGTTTCATTAGCAAAATCCAATGGAAATGTTCGATTGGTTTTGACACCTCAAATGTCAGGCAGGAAACAGAAAATATTTGGGCGAAAGGGTACCCGAAATTGCAAAGTACCTTTTAAAAAAAAATGGACATCGAACTAATGTAGTGCGACGTCCATACAACTTAAACTACTCAACCACTTAAAACTGAAACAAAGGTAATAGAATCCTTTTTAACTTTTTCGGGAAACCAATTAAAAACTTTCGAATCTCCTCAAACCAGATTTTTCCTCGATGAAATAAAATTTAATACCGACTAGCGAAAAAACATTCCTTACCAAATGGTCTGGTTTTTCATCCGGGTTTCAAGCTGATCTGATCCCTGGTTTCGGAATATGGAAAAAACCATGTTCTTTGAAGGCCGTCCGACAGCGGTTTTCTCAGGCGTGATATTCTTCACTTTTCCTTTCCTTTTTCTCGCAGGTTTGTTCACCATAGTGGTTGGCCTGTTGACGTATAGGAACTATCAACTCAGGAAAGTATCTAAGGTTCAGCAGGAATTGCTTAGGAATCAAGACGATCGTTTACTGGATTTGGCGGGAAAGGTGCAGGCAGCTGAAATCCAAAAGGATTTATTGAGCAATCGACTGAAATCGCAGATGGAGGATGCATTGAAACGTTTTGCAGATTTGGAAAGGTTTCGGTCTATGGTGGAGGAAACCGATGAGTTTCTTTATGAAACCGACTTCAAAGGGCGGTTTTTATATGTCAACCCAGCCATGCAGAAACTTCTGGGCTATGATCTTGAAGAGTTGAAAAAACTAGACTATTTTCAATTCCTCAGGCCGGCAGACACAGAGGCGGTTTCTCAATTCTATGCAAATCAATTTAAAGATAAAACACAAGGCGCATATGGGGAATGGGAAATCATAAACCGCTTTGGTGAATCTGTTTTTATTGGTTTGCGAACCCGAATGACTTTTTATCCTGATGGGAAAATTATTTCAGTCAAAGGAAGTGCCAGAGACTTGTCTTTACAAACCAGTAAAGATTTGAAAAATGATCTGATCGATGAACTGGTTGAACACTTTTTGGCAAAAGATATTGATGGTCACCTTTTGTTGGATGCCCAACCCGATCGTTCTGAAGCTGTTGTAAAATGGGCCAATCCCAAAGTATTGGAAATGTTGGGATTAACCAGATTCCAGACAGATGGTCTATCTCTGGTTGAAATATCTTCTGCATTGGCAGAGGTGGTGGAAGATAAAATCCAGAACCCTGAAAAAAACTGTATTTGGGTAAAATCGGAGAAACCTCTTTTCGAATTAGAGGTTTCTGCCCGTGGCGGGACCGGTTTACTTTGGGTTGTGCTAAGGGATATTTCAAATTCCAGAAGCCTGGTCAAAAGCCTTGAAGAGAGAATGGCGTTGCTTCAGACTATTGTAGATGCATCAGGCATTGAAATTGCATTGCTAAATTCTATGGAGGAGTATCATTTCTTTAATCCTGCTTTCTCAGAGAATTCCGGTTTTTTGTCTTCCTGGATTGGAAAATCAGATGAAACTATTGCCAAATCAGGAGAGCTGGATCTTGGTATTGCGCTCTTGCGAAAGACCCGAATGGATGAAGCCCGCCTTAACCAACAAAGGGTTCGCTTCGAGGAGATTTCGTTTGATAGTAACCAGAATTTCAGGACTAAGGTCAGAGAAATAAATACTGTTTCTTTGCCAGAAAGCCAGGAAACAGGCTTTCTAAGTCTTGGATTGGATGTTTCAGCGTATCAAAATGATCTCCAGGCCATTTTTGAAAACTGGGACAGAGCATTCTTTAATTGCCATCCTGCTTTGAACGAACTCCCAAAGGGTAATAAGCCAATTATTTCCACATGGATGGAAGAGATTGGTCAGGAGCCGCTTAACCCAAAATCAAGGAATGCATTCGGCAAGGTGAGGTATGTTCACTTTTTCCCTATGACGGGGGATAGTTTTCTGGAGTTTTTAAAAGACTTGCCTGCTCCATGGTCAGGTTTAAGGTTTGAAAATCAACCTGATTTCCCTGATGGTATTTTTTATTTTCCACATATAATAGTGGAAGAAAGTATTCGATGGATTTCCAGAAACGACATTCTTAAAGCCGATCGTGCTCAGATTCACTTCCAATCCAATGAAGAGCCTAACCCAAAATTCCGGTTTCGGTTCCTTTCGACAGGTAACAAACCCTGGAATGCGTCCACTTTAAAACTTCTTGAGAAACTGTCACGGTTTTGGGCACAATGCGGGCTGGATTTGGAAATTGGAGAGGTTTATTTTGAGTTTTCAGGACCAGCTATCCTGGCCAATCGTCCTGAAACCGACAAAGCACAAAAAACCCTTCAGATTTTAAAGGGGAAAAGAATTTTTGCAGGTCCTTCCCAAAACAGGACGGTTGGCGGATATCTGGACAACCTATCCGATCATGGTGCGGATGTGGTTCGCTTAAAATCACTTTTGGGCGTAAACAAAACGCTAACAGAGCAGCAAGGTCATTTGTTGGTCTGGTGGGGGCACGATGTAAGCGAGTTAAGAGATTTGGATAAGAATTTACTGCGTGAAAAAGGCCTTCGCCTTCTGTTTTATTGCAACAATCCTTCTTCCATTGGCACATCGGAATGGGATGCCTCTCTGATCGTAAAACCACGGCCAGCCGATCTGAAATCAGCCGTGGAGGAGGCCTGGTTGTTGGCCAAAAGTCCCCAACCTCCTCAAAAGGAGACTGTTGATGAATCGCTGGATCCAATTAGTCTGAAATTTGGCCAGGTTCTGGAAATTACGGAAGGGGACAAAAATTTTATGGCGAACTTGTTTGACTCCTATTTTAAGAGCTTATCAGATTGTCAGACAGATTTTGAAAAGCACCTCAAAGCTGGTGATGTAGAAGGACTGAATTTTCTCCTTCATAAAATTCGTGCTACCATCAAAACTTTTGATATCCGGATACTGGATTCCACTCTTAGGGCGTCTATTGAAGAAATAGAGAAAAAGAAAACCCTCACTGAAAATCAGGTTCGGAAATGGGTGGCCAAGGTAAATGCAATTTGCAGGCAGACGGAGAAAGAGCTCAGAGCATTTGCCGGCAAAGAAGGCGTCCCTTTAAGGTAAAAAAATCCCTTAAGTTCCTGAGATAGAATTTAGTGCTCTGGCAATATCACCACAAAGTTCTTTTCTGCTGTATTTATTGAATGATCCTTGATTTTCAATATCCGTTCCTGCCTGCCATTTTCTGTATAATTCCATAACAGATTTTTTCAATACCTTCAAATCCTCAAAACCAACAACTGGCCCGGCACCGGCCTCATTTACAATATGGGCAGCGTCACCATCAGTTGGCCCTATACATAAAATGGGTCTGCCTATGGCCAGATACTCGAATATTTTCCCCGTAATAATGCCTTTCGCAGATGGCACGTTGTTGATGCTCAGCAATAAAACCCTGGCCTGTCTTTGAATCTGTATTACTTGTTCGTGGCTGACATAAGGTAAAAAATGTACCCAGGAAGTTTCTCCCAGGCCTGATATCTGATTTTGAACAATGGGGTCGGTAACACCATAAATATGAACTTCCAGATCCTGGGCGAAATCTGGATTTTCCTGCCTGAGTTCATGTAAGCCGTGCCAAAAAATGGGGTGGCTTCTGGCTTTCCCCAGCATGCCGATATGTAGTATGGTAAATTTCTTATCTGGTTTGACGGGCTGACTAAGATCGATGTCTGCCGGATCAAAACCATTGGTCACAACATCTACCTGCTCAATTCCATCTTTAAGCAAATCTTCCTGCATTTGCTTTCCTACCACTACAATCCGATTGGCCGTTTGTAAAACAGCTCTTTCCAGGCGCTTATGACGGCGGTCAGCCCAGGCCTCAAGAGGAAGCTCATGGTAAAAATCGATGCGGGTCCATGGGTCCCTGAAATCTGCAAGCCAGGGGAGATTGGGTATTTTTTTCTTTAACCCAAGGCCAATTAAATGCATGGAATGAGGGGGACCCGTGGTGACCAGAGCCTGAACAGGATTCTCCTTCAGATAAGATACCAAATAGCGCACTGAGGGTCTTATCCAAAGCATGCGGCTATCAGGTATAAACACATTTGCCCTGATCCAAAGCGCCAGCCGGGCCTTCCAGGTCAGTTTGCTGTCGCCTTTCATGACAGGATTAACCTGGGCATCCGCCTTTTTTCCCACAAGCCGGGCATACCAGGTAAAGGGTTCCTGAATAGGTTGCTTTAAGACTTCCACACCTGGTGGAATTTCTGATAGCAACTGGTCGTCTTTCAAATCGAAGTCCGGATTGAGGGGTGTGTAAACCACAGGCTCCCAGCCGTAATCTCTAAGATACTTCACGAATTTCAACCAGCGCTGAACACCGGAACCTGCGGAAGGAGGCCAGTAATAAACGACAATCAAGACTCTTTTCATGAGGTGTTTGGGGATAGAAAGTTAAAAATTCAGATTCCTTAGCGCCCTGGCTTTCCATGTGGTAATGCCCACAGTGGCAAACGTAATCCATGAACCATAAATCACCGATGGAACAAGACCAAAAACTTTTGCAGCCAATCCGGATTCAAAAGCACCCAGCTCATTTGAACTGCCAATAAAAATGGAGTTTACAGCAGATACTCTGCCTTTCATCGCATCGGGAGTGTAAAGTTGAACAAGGGACATCCGGATGATGGCACTTACATTATCTAATAACCCTCCTATGAAAAGGAAACTGAATGAAATCCAAAAGCTTGTACTTAAGGCAAATCCCAGGTTGGTGATTCCAAAACCAAATACACAGGCCAATAACCACTTTCCTGCTCCTTTTCCGGGAGGGTGGCGAAGTAAGAAAAGGGCCGTACACAGGCTCCCAAGAGCTGGAGCGGCCCTCAACCAACCCAGTCCTTCTGCCCCGGTATGTAAAATCTGATCTGCAAAAAGTGGCAATACCGCAACAGCTCCGCCAAAAAGAACAGCTACCATATCCATCATCATGCCTGGGAAAAGAAGTTGATGCCGATACACAAAAACCAAACCTGCTTTCATCCTTTTCCATAATGGATCATGGTCAGAACTGGTTATCTCGGGTTTTCCTGGATCTGGAATTTTTAATACGGAAGCCCAGGCTAAACCAAATAATACCGCTACTCCTCCAAATGCCCAGGTTGGTCCTGCGTAAGCATAAGCAATGCCCCCGATTGCAGGGCCGCCAACTGCTCCTATATGGTAAATAGCCGAACTCCAGACCGAAGCCCGGGTCAATTCTTCTCTCGGTACAAGTTGTCCAAGTAAGGCATTTTGAGCAGGGGAAAGAATTGCCCGGCTCAGTCCGGTTAGGAAAATGAGAAAATACACCAACATAAGAGACACTTCGTTTCCCTGCTCTTTTTTCCAGGCCAGAAACCAAAGTCCAAGACCTATCATCAGATATCCAAACAAGGACCAGGCCATTAGTTTTTTTCTTCTGAACCGGTCTGCAAGAGCCCCTCCCAACAAAAGCATGGCCACAAAAGGAATGATTTCGGCAAGGCCGGTTAACCCAAGGTCAAATGGATCGTGGGAAATCTGATATACAAACCAGGCCAGGAGTGTGGCCTGCATATGGATTGCAAGGGTGAAGAAACTCCGTGTGAGAAGATAAGAAAAAAAAGGGGAGGGCTTCTTAAGCAGCATCCGTCCCTGTTGTTTCGGCCGCAGCATCCGCTCTGGCGGCTCTTTGGTGAGGGAATTCCTTTTCGTATACTTTAACGAGCAACAACAGGTATGAAATCATCAAAGGACCTATAACCAAACCGAGAATCCCGAATAAAGGCACGCCAAGGATAACACCAAGGATAGTAATGAGTGGATGGGTGTCTCCCATTTTTTTGGCGATATATAGACGCAAAAGGTTGTCCACATTCATAATCAATAGCGCCCCTGCGAGTATTAGTCCGAGTGCTTTTCCTGTTTCGCCTATGCTCAAAAGGTAAACTGCTCCGGGTCCCCAAACCAATGGTGTTCCCAAAACGGGAATAAAAGCTGCAAAAAAGCTGATCAGACCCCAAAATAAAGCATCCGGTATCCCGAAAATCCAAAATGCCAATCCAACCAATGTGGCTTGAACAAACGAAATTATTCCAAGTCCCAAAACATTTGCATTCACAGAGGCCTTCAGTTCATCTGTAAGAGCAACAATAGTATCTTCGGCAAATGGCAAAAATTTGAAAACCTGGCGATTTAGGTTTCTGTTGTTTACCTGAAGGTAGTACATAACAAAATACATCAGGCCAAGAATAATAAAAACATCCAGAGCTCCTGTTACAATAGATGGAAATAAGCTGCTCAAAAATGAGCCTACATTTGTCGCTATGCTGGTTACTGTATCTTTATCTGTCAGACTTAATCCGGTGAGTGTTTCAACATGTTTTACCAATTCCAATATTTCATCATAATGTGAAGTATAATACAGAATTTTATTTGTAAGCAAAACAGAGAGGAAAAGGAATGGAAGTACTATTACAACAAAAGAGAAAATTATGATAGCGAGAGAAGTGAATGAAGCCTTCCAGTTTTTTTTCTCTACCAGAAATCTGTATACAGGAAGGAAGAGGACATAAAGAATAACGCTCCCCATTAATGCAGATAAATAGTCTTTTAATCCATATAAAATAAAAAAAAGAAGCAGTAGTATGCTAAAAATGAGCAGATTTTCTCTCTGTTTTTTGGTATAAATATTTTTATGTTCCATCCTCGATTGGCTCAAAATCCAAATATCTCTGAAGCCTTTAATTCCTTTACTGGTCCAAATTTCCTTAGGACTTCAAAGTTTATGTTTTCACGCTTTCCAACCAGGGAGAGGGTATATTTCCTGTCCCGGACAAAGCGACTGTGAAAATCTTTCAATTCCACTAAACCGAGTCCAGGTAAATTCTCAAACATGGTTTTTTTTGCGTCACCTTTCAGACCTTGTTTTCTGGCTCTCAGATAAGCATAAAGGATGCCCGCTTTGGTAGTCCTTTCACTTTGTAATCTTCCAAGAATAAAGGACTTGCTCATCTCCAAAGATTTTTCCTGGGCAGGCATATTCTGCAAAAGGTCCAACATGGAATGCATAGCTTCCGGCAGTTTATCCGCCTGGCAGCCAATGTATGAGGTAACATAATTGTGCTTGCCCGTTTCCTGGGCCAATTGATAACCACCGTTGGCAGAATAGGCAAGTGCTTTGGATTCCCTCAGTTCCTGAAAAACCACTGAACTCATATTTCCCCCCATATATTCATTGAACAGGGATGCCGGAACAATCAGGCTTGTATCCTGCAAAACCGATCTTGACTGAAAATAAAGTTCTGTTTGGACCATGTCGTAGTCAATCCAAAACACCCTGTTACTATCGGTCGGAAGTGGTTGAAATACTTTCTTTTCTGGCAAACCTGCCCACTTTTCCGGAATGGAATGGACTTTTTCCAATACCATTCCAATTTCGTTCGGTTCTGCTGGTCCATAGTATAGTATTTTGTGGGGATAGGAAGTGAGGCGCTGCATTAATTCAAGGAGTTCTTCCAGCCTGACCAATTTGAGGTCTTTATTTTTTACAACATTGGTTGCAGGGGATACCGGCCCATACCTGGCATAAGATCCCAATCCATAAAATAAAAGCGCCTGCTTATCCAGGACCAGATTTTCCCGCTCCTTCAGAATTCCCTGGATCAAATTTTCCAGATCTTTTGGGGTGGCAGCTGGTGCCGACAACACTTTTTCCAACAAGGTTACCGATGCCAGAAAATTCTCCTGAAGTCCAGAAACCGTGATACTCGTTTGGTCACCCTCGGAAGATAGACTCAAGTCTGTCCCCAGTTTATACAATTCTTTTTTCAACTGAATGCTGGTCAGTTCCCCTCCACCTGTCAGGTCAAACAACTGGTCAAGCAAATCCAGTTTTGGGTTGTGGTCTGTACCAATATCAACCAGAAAAGTAAGCTGAAACAAAGGCGTGGAAGTGTTTTTCTTGTACAGCAATTCGACTTTGTTTTTCCAGGTAATTGTGGTCAGGTCCTTGCTAAAATCAAGAAATATCGGCTCAATTTCGGGATTTCTGAGGTTTTGAATCTCTTTTGAAAAATCAGAACTTCCTTCTTTATCCAGCACGATTGGCGTAATAGAGGGTTTGGTAATCTTTTGCACCTTTTCATCCTTACCAATAACCTTTTCTATGGAAACATAATTGGCACCATAATTCCGGCGGACAAATTCCTGAATTTCGCCCTTGCTTACCTGCTTTAGTTCTTCTGTTGCTTTCCAGATTTTTGCCCATGGAGCATCCATAATAAAAGCCTCCAACTGTACAAAAGCCCGACCTTGATTGTTGTCGAATTTTCTTAACTGGCTAATTTTTAAATTATTAACAATCGCAGGAATCAGCCAGTCTCCAAAGCGCCCTTCCTTCAATGAATCCAGCTGATCGAGAAGCAACTTCCTGACCTGAGCTAGGGTCTGTCCTTTTCTTGGGGTACCTACAAGGATGTGGCTTGAGTAGTCCTTTCCTTCATCGAAATAACTCCCGGCCTGAAGAACTTTCTGGGGTTGAAGCAGATTGATATCTATAAGCCCGGCCTGGCTGTTTTGGAGCATTTGATCCACCAGAAATGCCAAACGGCTTTCTCTTGTGCCAAAACCCGGAAAACGGAATCCAATTGTAACACTCTCTTCCTCAGGACCCACTACCCGTTTGATTTCCGGTTGCGTAATCGGAGCTTCAACAGGTGGAATAAATGCGGGAACCGGCCTTGCAGTCATTTGGCCAAAAGTGCTGTCTATCAGGCGGATGGTTCTGCTAGGGTCCAAATCGCCTGCCAAACAGATGGCCATGTTGTTGGGAACATAATACTTGTTGAAATAGTTCCTGATTTCAGTAATACTGGGGTTTTTTAAATGTCCGACAGTTCCTATCGTGGTCTGGGTTCCATAAGGATGTTTTTTGTACAAAGTGGCCATTAGCGTTTCCTGCACTTTGTCGCCATCACTATCGAGAGCCATATTTTTCTCTTCATACACTGCTTCGAGTTCTGTATGAAACAACCTCGGAACAAGCATGCCAAACCTTTCTTTCTCAATCAACAACCACTTTTCCAGCTGATTGGAAGGAATTGTGTTCATGTACACAGTTTGTTCTGTTGAGGTAAACGCGTTGGTACCTTGTCCGCCAATCGATGCAATCAATTTGTCGTACTCGTTGGCATAACACCATTTAGACGCTTCGTAAGAAGTTCGGTCAATTTTTTTATACAATGCTTTTCGTTGCTCCGGATCTTTCAGTTTCCTGTATCTGTTGAACATTCGTTCGATACTATCGAGCAATATTTTCTCTTTTGAATAATCTTTGGTCCCGATTCGGCTGGTTCCTTTAAACACCATGTGTTCAAGATAATGGGCCAATCCTGTGTTGTCAGCAGGATCATTTTTGCTTCCGGCACGGACTGGAATAAGGGTGAAAATCTGAGGCCGATCCCGATACACAGAAAGGTAAACCTTAAGACCGTTCTTAAGGGTGTAGATTCGGGTTTCTGTGGGATCGCCTTCTACATATTCGTATGTGTAATTATTTTCTGTTGCCTTGCGGGTTTCAAAACTCTGGCCTGATAGCAGAGATGGAAACCATAACCAGACAAAAAGGGCCAGATTGAAACGAAGCGTCGTTCTCACTTTCAAAACATGTGTTAAGTAGAGCCACAAAGCAAGGGCTTTCCTTTTAATTTGAAAAGGGAAGATGAACTGCATTTTCATTCTTCATATCCTCAAAGTCAGGCTTTAAAGGCTATTTTTTTCTTTTATTGCCGTCATTTCCCTTTTGCCTTCTGTGGGTTTCGGAAAACACTGGTTTGTTTTGGCAATGTGTTTCGCCCTTTGCTCTTCCATGGCATTGGGTCAAAGCTTGCGCAAAGTAGAAAAGTGGGTTTTTCCCCGGGACCGGGCTTTTTTCCCGGACAGCCTTACCATCATCACGCCTACTCTTAAATGTCTTTCTGATACCAGTTTTCGTTTTTTATATGATTTCCGGTCAGGAAAGGTCCTGATTATTAGCCCAGGGACAATCCCTGATTCAATCCGCATTGTTTACTACGCCTATCCTTTTCAGGCAAGGAAACCCTGGCAGATCATTGATTTGAACAGATTCGATTCTTTACTCCGTTTTGCAGATTATCCCGGAATGTCTAACCCAAAAGAGAAAAGAGAAGAGCTGTTCGAAATGCCTGGAATTCAAAAGTCTGGGGTAATTTCGAGGGGTATAAGACTTGGAAATGGCCAGAATGGGTTGTCTAATTCCTCAATGAATCTTCAACTGGAGGGCAATCTTGCTCCTGGTGTTCGACTAAGTGCCTCACTTTCAGATCAATCTGTTCCTTTTCAGCCTGAAGGCAATACCCAACAGGTACGGGAATTAGACCAGGTGCTAATCCAGCTTGACCACAAACAAGCCAGATTGATGGCCGGCGATGTGGTTTTAAAAAACGAAGACCAGGGTTTCCTGAGGTTTTATAAAAATATACAAGGGGCTCAGGTTCAGGCTTTTTGGGATACTTCGGGAAACTCCACCACAAGAATTGGCGCAGGTGTTGCCAAAGGAAAATTTGCCTCTGTTTTGGTTCCGGTTCGCGAGGGCGTCCAGGGTCCTTATCGTTTGCGTCCTCCCAATAATCCGGATATTCTGGTTGTGATTCTTGCCAATTCTGAAAAAGTCTTTCTCGATACAAGGCTTTTGAGAAGAGGGTTTGACCTGGACTATATTATTGATTACAACACAGGCGAAATCACGCTCAACAATTCAATTCAGATAACCAGATTTTCAAGATTGCGTTGCGATTTTGAATATGCAGAAAGAAATTACAGTCGCAGTGTTGTTATGGCTGGCCACCAGGAAACCATAGGGCATGTTAAATTGGGTTTGGAGCATTATCAGGAACAGGATCAGGCAACCCGGCCTCTGGGTTTTTCTTTGGATTCAACCTCAGCATCAATTCTCCAGAACGCGGGTGATGATCCTTTAAAGGCTGTTTTGCCTGGATTTGAGGCCATCGCTCAACCAGCTGAAGGCCAGTTGGTTTATCAGCGAAAAGATACTCTTATTGATGGTCTGTTAAGGCCCTGGTTTCGGTTGGCCCCGGAAGGACAGACCAATTCATGGATTGTCAGGTTTGCGGAGGTGGGGTTGGGAAAGGGGGATTATTTACTCAACCAGGGTCTTGGAAATGGAAAATGGTATGTCTATGCCGGACCAGGCAAAGGCAACTTTTTGCCCGTTCGTTTTGCAGTTTTACCCAACAAAAGACAACTAAATGCGGCCAGAATACAAGTCAATCTCGGAAAGGATCAAAGCCTGGAGGGAGAACTTGCTTTTAGCCAGTATGACCGTAACCGACTCTCCCGGTTTGATGAAAACGATAATTCCGGAAATGCCCAAAGAATCGGTTACGCATGGAATCCTGCGCAAAGTTCCCATTGGAAAAGCTGGAAAGCAGGCATCACATATACCCGGTTGAGCAAAAATTTTCAGTTTATCGACAGGTTCAGATCTATTGAGTTTGAGCGGGACTGGAATGGCAATTCCGGGGACACATTGATCTCAGACGATCACCTGGTAGAAAACAACATGGAATATGCGAAAGGGCGATTGGCTGTCCGGCAATCCGGGGCATGGCGAAATAAGGGGACCAATGTCCGTGGTTTTCAGCAAAATGTTTCTATCGACCATCATCCAGGACCTTTTCGCCTTCAGCATTCAGGGTTTTTCATGCGAAATATCCGTAGCCAGGAATCTGCCTCATGGACAAGGTTAAAATCGTTCGTCGAAATGGATAAGTTCAAGTGGAGGCCATCATACCAGTTTGATCTCGATGAAAATACCATCCGGAGAACTGAAAGCGATTCCATTCTCCGTTCTGCCATGTATTTTAAAAGCCACCAGACAGGAATAAGACATGGCGATTCTACCGGGACCTGGATAGAAGCCAGGTATATTTACAGGGAAGATCAAGCCCCTGAATCCGGTCAGATCCGTAAGGTTTTGTATTCGCAGAATGCTGAGTGGAAAGCCTCCTGGGATCCTGATCAGGCACATCGTTTGGGTTTTGTGGGCAACTGGAGAAAAATCAGGGATGTCAGAATTTTGGGCCACGAAGAAAATATTTCAGGCAGGTTTGATTATCAAGGCGCTTTCTGGAAAGGAAATATCAGGCAGGAATTTGTTTTTACAGCCAATACAGGCCAGGAAGCCAAAAGGGATTTTCAATTTGTCAGGATCGCATCTCTTGGTGAAGGGACCCATCAATGGTTGGATATAAATCAAAATGGGATTCAGGAATTGGATGAGTTTGTTGAA
>JBIPNA010000365.1:0-3654 GCA_044375665.1 Catalimonadaceae bacterium | reverse complement strand
TGGATTACATCAATATTATCACCTGAAACGGAAGACAAAGTCGTTGTGTAGAATTTATTTTTCTTTTCCTCTTCAAAGTATGAGACCGAATCCGGGTTTCCCTGACCGAATAAAGGCGAGCTCAAAACACAAAGGAACCAAACCAGTTTTTTATACATTTCTACGTTAAAAGGAAATCAGGTATTACAATCTGCAAATTAATAAAGTCTTTTCTCTGGAATAAAACAACCCCTTTTGCGGTTTTGGAGCCTATCCACCTACTTTTGCGTCACCATGCCCAAGTTTAGTCCTGAGATTATTCAGATTTTGTCCCAAAGGTTCGGTGACAGATTCCTTTTTGACTCTGTCCATCGGATATTGTACGCTACGGATGCCTCTGCCTACAGGGAAGTTCCTTTGGGTGTGGTTTTTCCAGAAAGTGTGGAAGAGATTCAGTTCCTGGTAAATCTTGCCTCTGATGAGGAATTTTCGCTCATTCCAAGAACTGCAGGCACTTCGCTTGCTGGACAGGTGGTTGGACCTGGATTGATTGTTGATGTCTCAAAACATTTGAACCAGATCCTTGAAGTAAATGTAGAAGCGAGTTGGGTTCGGGTTCAACCCGGTGTAATCCGCGATGACCTGAACCGATATCTCAGGCCATTCGGACTTTATTTCGGACCTGAAACGTCTACTGCAAACCGCGCCATGTTGGGCGGTATGGTGGGTAACAATTCCTGTGGTTCTAATTCAGTGGTTTATGGGTCCACAAGAGACCATCTTTTGGAAGCCGAAGTTGTTTTGAGTGATGGGTCGATGGCCAGATTCGGCCCTTCCGACATGCTTTTTGAAGCCTCAAAGGGGGGAAGTAATTTGCAAAATCGCTTGTATAGTGAAACCTTGAATTGGCTTTCAGACCCCGAAATTGCAATGGAGATTCATCATGAATCTCCCAAAAAGTCCATTCATAGGCGGAATACGGGCTATGCAGTTGATTTGTTGCTCGACCAAAAGCCATTTTCTGATTCCGGACAAGCCTTTAATTTCTGTTCTCTTCTGGCTGGGTCAGAAGGGACATTGTGTTTCTTTACTGAATTGAAGCTTCAATTGGTAAAGCTGCCTCCAAAGCATGCAGGTTTACTATGCATACATTGTGAAAGCATAGATGAGGCCTTGCGGGCTAATTTGATTGCGCTTGAATTTCAAATATCTGCGTCCGAACTTATTGATCATTACATTCTTGAATGTACGAAGACCAACCGGGATCAGGAAAAAAACCGATTTTTCGTCAAAGGTGATCCTAAAGCAATTCTGGTGGTTGAAATAGCAAGGGACAATTTTTCTGAAATGGAAGAAGAGGTTCAGCGCCTTATCAGCCGACTAACCGATACTGGTCTTGGCTATCATTTTCCATTGATTTCAGGAGAAGACGTTTCAAAAGTCTGGGCATTGCGAAAGGCAGGTCTTGGATTACTTAGCAATATGCCTGGTGACCCTAAACCAGTTGCAGTTATTGAGGACACGGCTGTTGATGTTTTGGATCTTCCTGCATTTATCAAGGAGTTTAACATTATTCTATCCAAGCGAAACCTCTATTGTGTTCATTATGCTCACGCTGGTTCGGGGGAGCTCCACCTGAGACCCATCATTGACCTGAAGACCCGTGAAGGGACAGAACTTTTTCGGACTATTGCTACAGACATTGCCAGGCTTGTAAAGAAATATAAAGGGTCGCTCAGTGGGGAGCATGGGGATGGGAGACTGAGAGGTGAGTTCATTCCTGTAATGGTGGGTGAACGAAACTACCAGTTATTCAGGAAGATAAAGGCATTATGGGATCCAAAGGGTATTTTTAATCCGGGAAAGATTGTCGATACACCCCCAATGGATTCAAGTTTACGGTACACACCAGGGCAATCAGATCGCTACCAGCAAACCTATTTTGATTTCGGGCCGGTTACCATGCAGCAGCATGCAGAACAATGTAATGGGTCTGGAGATTGTAGAAAGCCTGCAGCAGCAGGTGGAACGATGTGCCCAAGTTTTATGGCCACCAGGAACGAAAAGGAAACCACACGGGCCAGGGCAAATGTGCTGAGAGAAATGATGACCAATGGTGGTAAGGACGCGTTGGGGAGACCTGAAATAAAGGCAGTCATGGACCTTTGTTTGAGTTGTAAGGGTTGTAAATCGGAGTGTCCTTCAAACGTTGATGTGGGAAAGCTGAAAGCAGAATTCCTGCAGCATTATTATCTGCACCACGGTATTCCGCTAAGAACAAGGTTGATAGGTCATTTTTCTGCTTTTTCTGCCATAGGAAGCCTTTTTCCAACATTTTACAATGGGTTGCTTGAGGGCAATTTCCCCGGAAATCTCTTTAAAAGGATTTTGGGTTTTGCCCCGCAGCGAAATTTGCCTGTGCTGGGAAGGCAAACTGTACGGGCCTGGTTTAAGTCAAAAGGAATGCATGCCCAGCCTGAAAGGCCGAAGGGTGAGGTAGTTCTGTTTCTGGACGAATTTTCAAACTTCAACGATGTCCAGCTGGGAAAGAAAGCTATAAGGCTATTACAGGCTTTAGGTTACAAAGTAAATGTAATTCACCATCCCGAATCGGGAAGGGCTTTCCTTTCGAAAGGTATGCTCAAAGAAGCGATGGAATTGGCCAGAAAGAATGTGGCTCTTTTCGCACCTTTGGTTGGCCCTGACTGCCCACTGATTGGAATTGAACCCTCTGCTTTGCTAAGTTTTGTGGACGAATATCCTGATTTGTTGCGGGGAGACATGCAGGTTTTAGCAAAAAATCTTTCGGAAAACTGTCTCTTATTAGAAGAATTCCTTGTAAGGGAATGGGAAGCTGGACGAGTTAAAAAATCTTCTTTTTGTGCCGATGAGCGCAAAATCCGGCTTCATGGGCATTGTCACCAAAAGGCACTTGGGAGATTGGCAGCAAGCAAAAAGGCCCTTTCAATCCCAGACAATTATTCTGTTCTTCTAATTCCTTCGGGATGTTGTGGAATGGCAGGATCTTTTGGCTACGAAGCGGAGCACTATGAACTTTCTATGCAGGTAGGGGAACTGGTCTTGTTTCCAACTATCCGTAGCCTGGACAATAATGTTATCATTGCCGCACCAGGTACAAGTTGCCGACATCAGATTTCCGACGGGACAAAAAAAGAGGCTTTCCATCCCATTGAAGTTTTGTTCAATGCTTTAGCAGAAGTACCAGAGGTTTAAAATTCATGAAGTCTCTGGGGAATATTCCATCTTACTGCCATTGAAGGATAAACGATTGAAGTTTTTTGAGTTTGGTTTGATCCGATGAAGCGAACGGTTTGGTCTCTGTACACCAACCTTGCATCGAGGAAAAATTGAGTCCAGGGCTGAAAAGATATTCCTCCGTCGGCGTAAAAAATATTCCATTGATCCCCCTGTCCAACTTCATTTCCATATTCCTGAACTCGGCCATCTGCATAACCCCTTAAAACATTCCCACCGTAGTTTTTCCCATTGACAGGGTCTCTTCCTTGCTTGTAGCGAATTACTTTTAAAGAAAGATTCCATTTCGGAAATGGTTGATATCGGAGGATGGCAACTGTTTCATTAAAATTGGCTCCCAGGGGATGAGCCAGAGGCTGACTATAATGAGAATAAGCTCTGTAATCATCAAGATGAGAA
>JBIPNA010000053.1:0-13923 GCA_044375665.1 Catalimonadaceae bacterium | reverse complement strand
TCCTGCTACAATTTCCTGAAACCCGCTTTGATTTTGGGACCATTGGCGAAAAGGGAGGGCTGGTTTACCACGTTTTTACTTTCAGTAATCCAGGTCCTGATTCCGTTTGGATCCAATCTGCAACCGGCGCATGCCATTGCACCACAGGTGAGTTCCCGAAAGAAGGTATTCCCCCAGGGGGGAAAGGGTTTGTCAGGGTAGTGTACAATCCATTGTCAAGACCCTGGGAATTTGAATCCTCGGTTGAAATAAAGCTGAAAGGAAAACCCGGAACTCAGGAACTAAAAATTGCCGGAAAAACCATCGGAGGCGCAGAAACTATTCGTTTTGAACCAGCGGAATACACCCAAAAATTTGAATACAATGAAAAATCTATAGAAGCAGGAGAGACTGCCTTCCGGGCTTTCGTAGAAAAACTGGTCCCCCTGATTGAGAAACATGCCCAAATAAAAGTTCAGATTGAGTCCTCCGCCTCAAACGTACCTACCAAAACCTATTCCAACAATACTGAATTAACCCGGCAACGGGCAAGGGATGCCAGAGCTAAAATGTTAGAAATTCTCACATTTTATCAGGCAGATTTGAGCCGAATTGAATTTCTGGATGACATCAGCAGGGTTCAGGGACCGGCCTATTCAAAAGATTATAAAAGACAAATCGCCAAATACCTTCCTTTTCAATATGTGAAAATAAGGGTGTTTTGAACCATTTATTCAAACTTTTTTGACCATTACTCCCATTCGATGGTAGCAGGGGGCTTTGAGCTGATGTCGTAAACTACTCTGTTAATGCCCTTCACCCGATTGATGATTCTGTTGGAAATTTCTGCCAGGACGGCATGGGGAAAATCAATCCAATCAGCTGTCATACCATCGGTACTTGAAACGGCTCTCAGGCAAACCACCTGCTCGTAAGTACGCTCATCCCCCATAACTCCAACACTTTGTACTGGTAGTAATATAGCACCTGCCTGCCAAACCCGGCCATAGTACCCAAACTCATGAAGGGCAGAGATAAAAATCGAATCTGCTTCCTGAAGTAAGGCCACCTTCGCCGGGGTAATGTCGCCCAAAATACGAATAGCGAGTCCGGGACCAGGAAAGGGGTGCCGATTGAGAATGGCTGGTTCCAATCCAAGAGCAGCTCCAACCCGGCGTACTTCATCTTTGAACAAACTTTTTAAAGGTTCAATCACCTTTAACTTCATCTGCTCAGGCAAACCGCCTACGTTGTGGTGAGATTTTATGGTGACAGAAGGACCGTGAACTGAAACAGATTCAATGACATCGGGATAAATCGTTCCCTGACCCAAAAAATCTACATCCTGGATAGAATGAGCCTCTTCTTCAAAAACCTCAATAAATATCCGACCGATGGTTTTTCGCTTTTTCTCCGGATCCGAAATGCCATCCAGGCCAGCATAAAACCTTCCGGAAGCATCAACACCTCTTACCTGAAGGCCCATATTCCGATAAGAATGGAGGACATCCCGGTATTCATTTTTTCTAAGCAACCCGTTGTCCACAAAAATACAATGCAAACGTGTGCCGATGGCTTCATGCAAAAGGAGCGCAGCGACAGAAGAATCTACTCCGCCGGAAAGGCCCAGAATAACCTGACTGTTTCCAGTTTCTTCCTGGATTTTTTTTACCGTTTCCTGAATGAAGTTACCAGGAGTCCAATCAGCGGTACATCCACAGATGGAAAAAACAAAGTTCTTAAGAATTTGAAGACCTTCCTCGGTATGAACCACTTCCGGGTGAAACTGGACCCCGAAAACCGGGTTTTCAGAATGGGCAAAAGCAGCAATGGGTATGGTTTCTGTCCGTGCAATGCTGGTGAAATCCTGAGGAAGCCTGGAAATGGTATCTGAATGAGACATCCAGACTTGTGAGGCCATTGCAACTCCTTGCAGTAAAGGGTTTTCTGCGATCACCTCGAGGCTTGCCCGACCATATTCGCGGACAGAACTGGGCAAAACTTCACCTCCCAGGCTTTGGGCCAGAAATTGAGCACCATAACAAATCCCCAAAACCGGAAGATGTATGGAAAGCCAGTCTTTTTTGGGAGAAAGCAACTCTGTTTCCCTTACTGATCTTGGGCTTCCTGAGAATATCACCCCTTTTACTTCTGGTCCCACAGGGCCATCAAAATGGAAAGGAACCACTTCGCAATACACTTCCAACTCTCTGATTCTCCGGGCAATGAGTTGAGTATACTGAGATCCGAAATCAAGGATGAGGATTTTATTGTGCATGCGCAAAAGTAAAACTGTTAAACGTTTTTTCAGGATAAAGAAAGATGTAAGAATCATTCAGAAACTTTTCTGGCCTTTTGAAACTAAACCACCACTTTTGATCCTAGAGAACATGCATTCGTGGACGTGCACGTTCAATCATTTTAAATCATAAAAACCATGTATCATTTGCATACCTCTGCATTGGAGTTGGGAGAATCGACGCTTCAATACATCACATCAAAAACCATAGAGTCTGGCGCTCGCACCCAGGATACCCAACGCCTGAGAGCAATTGCAGACCTCTCTTTCGATTTGCTTTCACAGATTCAAAAAATGGAGAAATTACACAAACTCCACCAGCTTTCTGGAAAGGAAGAAAGCGAATACCATTCAACCCTTCGGCTGGTAGGCGTTATGCTCCATATTCTGAATGAATACCACTATCAGGACAGGGAAATGATGGATGCTTTGTCGAAGAGATACAACAAACATTCAGGCACCACCCACAACGCAGCAGCCTGATTTTTCGCCACCAATCACGAAGTAGCCCAAACCCTGGTGCCCTCCGTGCAATTGGTGCAGATGTCTATTTCACTTCTGGATTTCAAGACTGAAGCCCTGAATTTATGATAATCGGGGCTTCTCCATATTTCCTCAAATGTCCCTGTTTCAGTTCCGCCCAAACTATGCCGTGCATCTTTATCAAAGCAACATGGCACTACTTTGCCATCCCAGGTAATCACACATGAGTTCCACATCTGCCAGCAATGGTTTAACAATGGGTTCTTAATTTTGAATTTTCCATCTGTGCTTTTTTCATACCTGCTGTATTTATCCTGAAGCGGCATCAGATCTGAACCATTTTCGAAATCATAAATCTGAGCAGTCTTTAACTTTACTTCATCCACCCCTTCCTTACGGGCAAGTTCATGAAGTTCTTCTATTTCATGCTCATTGTGCCGCACAACCAGGAACTGAAAAACAATATGCGGGGTGGAAGAGCCCATTTCTTTTTTTACCCGAACCAGGTTTCGGGTCCCTTCCAGAACTTTCTGAAGATCTCCACCCACCCGATATTGGGCGTAGGTATCCTGATGGGTACCATCAATAGAAATAATAATGCGGTGTAAACCCGAGGCAACGGTTTTCCTGGCGACGTCTTCCTTTAAAAAGTGGGCATTTGTGGAGGTGGAAGTATAGACACCCTTGTCTGCAGCCAATCGGACCATAGAAAGAAATGACGGGTGTAAATAAGGTTCTCCCTGAAAATAAAAAGTAAGGTATCCCAAATGGGGATGAAGTTCATTGATAAGGTGGTCAAAGCGCTCGGGCGCAAGCATTCCGGTGGGTCGGGTAAAAGACCTTAGCCCACTTGGACATTCCGGACAGCGAAGGTTGCAACTGGTGGTTGGTTCTATGGCAATACTCCAGGGCATACCCCAGTGAATAGGGCGTTTAAACCACCTCGAAAGAAAATAGCTCAGGACCAACAACCCCAGATTGTTTAATTTTCTTAAGGTCATTGTGGTCATCAGCATTCTGAATTCCAGCCACTTACGTTGATGATTTTTCTTCAATTTCATTTTCCCATACCGATACCTCGCTCTCTGCAAATATCCTTCCTAATTTTGAAACCGGATGTGGAAAGCGAAAACTTCATACCTGACAGCGATCATATGCTTTTGGAAATGTGTCTTCGGAGATCTGGCCATGGGTCAGAACCATCTTTGGAAATGCTTTGATTTTGATGGAAACATTCGGTTTTCGGTTAGCGGAGATACCCTTCAAGCTTTCGGGGACGACATATTTGGCGTCAGGAATCAAAATCAGTTTTACTTTTTTTATCAGGATCCCTTCCAACCTGTTTTTCAAAGTCCGGAATGCCATTGGTTCAAAATCATTCCAGGCTGGATCGGGAGCCAAAGGCAGGATGGAAAGTTCAGGGTTTTTCAAATCAGGCAAGGCGTTCTGCAACCTTTGTCCGGTATTTACCGTGCTGTTCAGGCCTGGCATGGTCAACTATTGATTCAAACAGATCTGAAAGTGTTTTTCAAACCAGGAGATCCTGGTGAAGTAGTGGCCGATTCATTTTGTCTTAAGCATGATCGATTATTTCTGTATCGGTCAGACGGGATCGTTCGGGTAGATTCAGGGAGAAGCCCGGTGTTTTTTCCGGGCTTTAAAAAAAACGGTAGCTGGAACCCTGGATACACCTATTTCCTTAACGACACGATCTGGCATCCTACGGAGTCTCCTGGTGCAGAATTCGTTGCCGCCCCGAACCAGTTCTGGTGGAACGATACCATGGTTTTGGATAGTTCTGTTCTGGGGGTATTCGGGCAAAGCAGAAATCAAAAACGATTTCGGCTGGGCGATTCTGCCGTTTGCCTCAGTTCCCGGATGCTCTATCTTCGAAAGAAAAAACAGTTCCTTTTGCTGTTTGCGGAT
Source organism: Catalimonadaceae bacterium (assembly GCA_044375665.1). Lineage (GTDB taxonomy): Bacteria > Bacteroidota > Bacteroidia > Cytophagales > Flexibacteraceae > CAMDMI01. Next base: position 9,236 of record JBIPNA010000053.1, on the reverse strand, counting down.
GGCAGAAAACAAAAAATTCCAAAAATCCAGGAATGGGTTCGGATTACAGACACTTTGATTGGTATAAGAACAGCCATTCGTTGGGAACTGATTGGCTTTTCCGGAAACCGCAACCCGGTAAATAAAACAGTATCAAAACTGGGTGAATTATCGGAAGGCCTGATTCGGGTAAAAGCGGGAAAAAGATATGGATACATCGATGTTCAGGGATTTATCAGAATTTCCTGCCGATACGATTCTTTGTCCTCCTTTTCAAACGGGCTTTCAGCAGCTTTAATTGGAAATCAATGGGGATTTTTGGATAAAGATGAACGAATTCGAATTCAGCCCCATTATGATGAGGTGCATCCTTTTTCCGGTACGCTTACAAGGGTACGAAAAGGAGGTAAGTATGGCCTGATATCCCAAAAAGGCGACTTTTCAATAGAACCCCAATGGGAGTGGCTTCAGCCGGTTTCCCAATCACAATGGAAATTCCGAAAATCTGGTTGGTGTGGCTGGCTGGATTCAACCGGGAAAATTTTGGTTCCAAACCGATATTCTGATATTATTGAAGCCTGGTCTGGCAGATTGAAAGTCAGGAGGGAGTCTAAATTTGGTTTGTTTACCCGTGAAGGAAACCAGATACTCCCCATTTCTTTCATAGAGCTAACAGAGGAGGCCCAAAGTCGATCTATCATTGTTCGTTAGAATATTCAAATGAGTGCAATAGGCGGTATAATCGCATTTAATCAACCCGAAAAACCTCTGAAGGAATTTGTTGAGCCCATTTTTTCAAAACTCAAGCATAGGGGAACACAAGACGAGGGATATGTTTTTTTTAGAGGAAATCGTTCTCAAAGGTTTTCCGGGGAGCATACAAACGTCCGGGTAAGGGAATATTTAAACCTGCCGCATATCCATGAGGCTGATCCAGAATCCTGGATGTTTCTGGGGCACCGCCTTGGCACCATTTATCCTGATGTTCATCCCAAAGCACATCAACCCTTCTCAAACCATGAGCAAGCCATTTGGGCAGTTTTGGATGGCGAAATTTTCAATGCGGTGGAATTGTCACGACAGCTTCGCGATGAAGGTCAGACAATAGAAACAGACGATCCTGTGGAGGTCCTGGTTAAAGGATACCAGGTCTGGCAGGAAAGAATTCTGGCCCGGCTGGATGGTTCTTTCTCTTTTTTATTATTCGATGCAAGAGAAAATAAAATCCTGGCAGCAAGAGACCCTTTTGGAATCAAACCATTTTACTACACCCACCAGGAAAATATATTCGCTTTCGGTTCGGAATTGAAGAGCCTGATAGGACTTCCTTTCGTCTCTAAAAAAATCAGCAAATCGGCGGTTTTCGATTATTTGATTTTAGGTGAATCTGAAAGCAATATTCAGTCCATGTTCCGTGGGCTTTCCGAATTAATGCCTGGCTCAGCACTGTCCATCCTTTTACCTAAAGGGAATATGCGGATCTGGACCTATTTTCAGCTAACCACAGATTCGAAGATTGACAGGTATAGCCGAAATAAGGTTTCGACCCTGGGGCATAGGTTGCGAAAATCTCTGGTTGAAAATGTTTCCAATCACCTCTCACCTGGGTATGAAACTGCCTACCGATTAGCTCCCCACCTGGAAGCCCTGGTGTTTCCTTATTTGTTGAAAGAATCGATTCGGGAAATGCGTCCTCAGGATAGGGTACCAGCCTCTGGCATTTATTCAACATTACACAGCTCGGCAAAGGAAAATGACCCGGAAATTCCTTTTCTGGAATCACTTGCGCAGGATCTTGGGGTAGATTTTTGGTCTTCCGTATGTAGTTTCAGGGATTTTTCAGAAAACCTTCTGAAGGTAGTTTATGCACAGGATGTTCCTTTTTCAAGCCTCGAGGTTTTCAGTCAGTATAAGATGTTCTCCGAGGCCGCTTCAAAAGGCATTAAAATCATTGTGGATCCGCTGGGTGGATCGCAGCTCTTCGCCGGCGAAACAAGGCACTTTCATCAATTTCTCCTCGACATTCTGGCCAGGGGACAGTACAGCCTTTTTACTGAAAATCTTTTCAATGCGCCTGGCTCTCTGGGGTTTAAGCTGGGGACACTGTTTCAGGTTTCGAAAAAAATGTTGTTTCGTTCGACTGCAGACGATATAAAAGAAACCCTTTTCCGACGAAACCAGGAGGAGTTTTCTTACATAAAGGATCATTTCAAAGACCAGTATGCAAAAAATCTTGAAAATTCAATAAAGCGGCTGCCAGATAGTCTGAACCAATTGCTTCTCAATGAGTTTGGTGCTTCGCATGTAAAAGAAGGACTGCGAACCGCCGATCGGAACGCCCAGGGTTTAGGAGTTGAAGTCCGGTTTCCATTCGTGAGTGACCGCTCCCTTGCTGAGTCCATGCTGAAATCCAACAGTGTATACAAAATCCGGGGGGGACAAACAGGGAACCTTTTGCAGCGTGCTATGAGGGGATTGTTTCCTGAAAACCTTCAGCAACATTCGCTACCCCTTCAAAACGGTTCCAGAGAAAACCATTGGCTGGAAGACGCAAGGCAGGAATTGAAGGAATTTATAACGCCGGATCTGGATGATTTTATTGACAGCAGGGAACTTAGGAAGGACTGGGATCAGTTGATGACCAATCCCAATCCAAAAAGGGCTGAATTTTTATGGCGGGTCGTCAATCTTGGTGTCTGGCGACATGTGTATTTTCATCAGGCATAGAATCCGTTTGCATTTGGCTATTTTTGATGTAGTTTTGCACCGCAAATGATGGAGGGGACCGGAAGTCCCCTCTTCTGTTTTATGTCCGAAACCGAAATACGGCAATACATCGAAACCTTTCTCGACCAGAATCTGGACGATCCGGCCCATTTTCGGGTGAAAGTCCATGTGGGCTCCGGAAAAGTAAAAGAAGGAAAGGTTCAGGTATTGATGGACAGTGACAGTGGAATAACCATTGAAGAATGTGCTGCCTACAGCCGGAAGCTGGGAAAGTTCCTTGAGGAACAAGATTTATTCGAAAACAGCTACACGTTGGAAGTTGCCTCCCCGGGATTAGACTTTCCGCTTGCAACTGAAAGGCAGTACAGGAAAAACATAGGTCGGCTTTTACATCTGGACCTCAAAACGGGTCAGGATGTGGAGGGAAAATTACTTCGGTACGAACCAAATCTATTGGAATTGGAGGTTTCCGAAAAAACAAAAGGGAAGAAAGCGGCAATTAAAACCGTGGAAATTCCATTTGACAATATCGCAAAAGCAAAAGTGACAGTTTCGTTTAAGTAAACATGGATAGCAGAACGCTCATTGAATCGTTTTCAGATTTTGCAAAACTGAAAAACATTGATCGACCCACCATGATCAAAATCCTGGAGGAAGTATTTCGATCTATTCTTCGCAAAAAATATGTAGATGACAGCAATTTTGATGTCATCATCAACATTGACAAGGGTGACCTCGAAATCTGGCGTTTTCGTGAAGTCGTGGATGATGAATCGGAAGATATCTGGGATTATGATAAAATTCCATACGCTGATGCCATTCGTATTCAACCTGATCTGAACGTCGGTGATGAACTGGCAGAAGAAATCAACATCGAGGAAGATTTTGGCCGTCGGGGTATTCTGACTGCGAAACAAACCCTGGTTCAGAAAGTCAAGGACCTTGAAAAGGAGAATCTGTTTCAGGCCTATAAAGACAAGGTTGGTGATCTTATCATTGGTGAGGTTTACCAGGTTGGTATCAGGGAAGTCCTGCTGATTGACGGGGTAGGCAACGAGCTTATTCTACCGAAAGCAGAGCAAATTTCCAAAGACCGTTACCGGAAAGGCGACAATATCAGAGCTGTCGTTCACAGGGTTGAAATGATTAACGGCACGCCGAAAATTATTCTTTCCAGGACATCTCCGGTTTTTCTGGAGCGACTTTTTGAACTCGAAGTACCTGAAATTGATGACAATGTAATTGCTATCCGGAAAATCGTACGCGAACCAGGAGAGCGTGCAAAGGTCGCTGTTGAATCATTTGATGACAGAATTGATCCGGTTGGAGCTTGTGTTGGTATGAAGGGTTCAAGAATCCACAACATTGTCAGGGAGCTTGAAAATGAAAATATAGATGTTATCAATTACACCGAAAATCTTGAGCTGTACATTTCCCGGGCACTGAGCCCCGCAAAAATTACCAGCATGAAGATTGACGAAAACGATCGACGGGTTTCGGTTTTTCTAAAGCCAGATCAGGTTTCGCTGGCCATTGGAAAAGGTGGTCAAAACATCAAACTCGCTGGTCGTCTTATTGGAAAAGAGATCGACGTTTTCCGGGATTCAGATGGATCTGAAGAAGAAATTGATGACATCGCACTTGAAGAATTTGACGATGAAATCGACAGCTGGATCCTCGAAGAATTTAAAAAAATTGGATTGGACACTGCAAAGAGCGTTCTTTCGGTTCCTGTAGAGGATTTGGTACGCCGTACCGATCTGGAAGAAGAAACCATCTGGGAGGTAATCCGCATTCTCAAGCAGGAATTTGAAGAGTAATTTCCACCACCAAAAACCTATTTAAAAAAAACAGCCCCTGAAAACAACGTATGTCGGAAGAAAGAATACATAAAATACGCCAGGCGATGCAGGAATTCAACTTAGGGTTGGATACTATCGTAGAGTTTTTGCATCGGAATGGTTCTCCCATCGAAAGAAGCCCGGTTGCCAAGCTGACCGAAGGAGAGCTTGACTTGCTGCGTAAAGAGTATTCTTCTTCAGCTCAGGAAAAGAGGGAGGCTTCGGGTATTTCCATTGGGCACAAGCACAATGAGAAGATTGTTATTGAGGGCGACTCCCACAAAGAGAGAAGAAAAACTGCAGAAGATGAAATTGATGAAGCTCCTGTGTCGAGAAGAATCAATATGACTCCTCCTTCTCCGCCCAGACCACAGCCACAACCAGCTCCTGTTCCTGTTCAAGCCCCACCGACACCCCCTCCAGCACCAGAGTTGGTTGTTCCCCCTACACCTACACCTGCTCCTCCAACCCCCACTGTTGCTTCTCCATCTCCTGTTGAGCCGGAGTTGATTAAAGCAGAAGGACAGGTTCAGGGTTTGAAGGTATTGGGGAAAATCGACCTGTCGGCGCCCAGAAAGGCGGCTCCAAAGCCAAAAGAAGCCGATCCGGTTCCCGCAGAAAAACCTGTTGAAGATAAAGTTATTCCTCCAACCCCTACCATTGCTACGGAATTACCTGTTGAAAGCCCTCCGCCTTCTCCAGATCCCGTTATAGCTGAAGTGGTTGAAGAAGAAAAAGTAGCACATGAACCAGCCAAAATTCCTGAACCTGAGCCCGATTTACCAGAAACTCCTGTGGCCCCGGCAGAGGAAATCCAGGGCGTAATCAAGGCGGGGGCAGATCAGTTGAAAGGACTTACTGTACTTGGGAAAATTGATTTGAAGGCTTTTGAAAATAAGCCTAAATCCCCATCAGAAAGTAGAGCAGAAGCGGAAAAGAGGAAAAGAAAAAGATTAAAAACCGGGCCAGTGGCTGTCGGAGGATCCGGCGGAGCTGTTCCGCAGAAACCCGGTAGCCAGGGAGACCGTCCATCAAATCCACAAGGTCAGACCGGAAATCAACGGCCAGGAGGAGGCACTCAGGATAACAGACGCCCTTCGACCGGACAACCGGGAAACACCGGAACCGGAAATACCCAGCAAGGGCGAACCGGCCAGGGACAAAACAGAGGAACCGGTGGTGGAAACCAGGGCCGGGGACAAAGCAATTATTCCAACAAACAAATCTCTGGCCAGATCAAGGCCACCATGAATAAAGGTGGTGGAAAAGGCCAGAAAAAGAAATACAGGGATCGGAACGATCGTGGACATGACCATGATGAGGGTGCATCAAAAATCCTGAAGTTGACTGAATTCGTGTCAGTCGCTGATTTGGCATCCCTTATGGACGTTTCTGTCAATGAAGTGATTGCAACTTGTATGTCTTTGGGCATGTTTGTTTCCATCAATCAAAGACTTGATGCAGAAGCTTTAACAATTATTGCTGACGAATTTGGCTTTGAAACTTCTTTTGCATCAGCCGAAGAAGAAGAAAGCCTGGTTATCGAGCCAGATGCAGAAGGAGACCTCGTAACCCGGGCACCTATTGTGACCATTATGGGACACGTAGATCACGGGAAAACATCCCTTCTCGATTATATCAGAAAAACCAAAGTGGTTGCTTCTGAGGCAGGGGGAATTACCCAGCACATTGGTGCTTACCACGTAACTACGGAATCGGGAAGCAACATTACTTTTTTGGATACACCCGGGCACGAAGCATTTACAGCCATGCGTGCAAGGGGAGCCAAAGTTACTGATGTGGTCATCATTGTTGTTGCAGCCGATGATTCGGTGATGCCGCAAACAAAAGAGGCAATAAACCATGCCCAGGTTGCCGGGGTTCCCATTGTTATTGCCATCAATAAAATTGATAAACCAAGCGCCAATCCGGAAAAAATTAAGGAAGAACTGGCGCACCTCAATATCCTTGTAGAAGATTGGGGAGGTAAATACCAGTGCCAGGAAATTTCGGCCAAAAAAGGAACCGGGGTGGATGAATTGCTTGAAAAAGTAGTCCTGGAAGCCGATATCCTGGATTTGAAAGCCAATCCCGAAAAACTTGCAGTCGGAACCGTTATCGAAGCCTCTCTGGATAAAGGGAGAGGATATGTGTCTACGGTTTTGGTTCAGGCAGGTACACTCAAGGTTGGAGATTTCATTCTTTGCGGAGCTTATTATGGAAAAGTAAAGGCCATGTACGACGATACCGGTTCCCGGATTGACGAGGCAGGCCCATCTACACCGGTACAGGTTCTGGGCTTAAACAATGCCCCCCAGGCAGGAGATAAGTTCAATGTGATGGAGAACGAACGCGAAGCCAAAGAACTGGCCAACAAGCGGGAACAGATCCAACGCGAACAAAGCATCCGGACCAAAAAACACATTACAATCGATGAAATTGGTCGTCGTATTGCCCTCGGAACCTTCAAAGAACTTAACCTCATTATCAAAGGTGATGTGGATGGTTCAGTGGAAGCTTTGGCAGACAGCCTGCTTAAACTAAGTACCGATGAGGTGGCCATCCGCATTCTTCACAAAGCGGTTGGACAAATTTCTGAGGCTGATGTGATGCTTGCCTCTGCTTCTGACGCCATTATCCTCGGATTCCAGGTGCGTCCATCTGCACAGGCCCGCCGCCAGGCTGAAGGAGAAGAAATTGAAATCAAATTGTACTCCATCATCTACGATGCCATCAACGACATTAAAGATGCTATGGAGGGCATGCTTGCTCCAAAAGTAGAAGAGGTTATTGTTGGAAATGTGGAAATCCGTGAAGTCTTCAAAATCAGCAAAGTTGGAAACATTGCTGGTTGCTATGTGACCGACGGATATATCAAACGAAACAATTCGATCCGGGTGGTTCGCGACGGAATAGTAATATATACCGGAGAACTTGAAGCCCTGAAGCGATTTAAAGACGATGTTTCTGAAGTCAAATTTGGTTATGAGTGCGGTTTAAAAATCCGTAACTTCAACAACATCGAAGTTGGAGATACCATCGAATCCTTTGAAGAAAGGGAAACCAAACGATCACTTTAATTGTATTTCGAACAGATCAAAAGAAAGGCTGACAAATTTGTCAGCCTTTTTTTGTGAAAAAATTATTTGATTTAAAAAACAGGGGCTTCTTCGCTTTTTATTTTCCTGAAGAATACACAACCAGAAGCACTTCCATTGCGGGAGGTTGGGAAAAGGAGACCATTCATATTTGGGCACTGTTTCTGGCGAGCGAAACTGCCCATGATATGGAAGTCTTTGCCAACCAAATGAGTGGTCTCAGCAGGATCGTTGAGTGGAAATATGGCATACTGAAAAAAATCCTTCCGCGTTTTAAAGTCAGGATCAGACCCTTCCTCAAGCAGATTCAAAACTCCATCGTTTCGCATAAGATATCTTTGAGGAATAATTTTTCCACCTTTATCTTCTGGAATTAAAAATTTAAGAACAACACAGTTTTTATTGGAAGATTTCCCATGCTGATACGTCTCCATGCGGACATAAATGTCTACATTTGGAAGGATTCCAGGAAGATTTTTGCTGTTACGAAACTTATAATATCCGTCCAGTTCTTCAATGCGGGCATAAACGGACTGACTAAAAAATAAACCGTCAGATACCGGAATAAAGTGGGCCGGTACCTTGCCAATTTTCATCCTTAATGAGTCGCAAGACTTCTCCTTCATTGCGCTCTCATAAAAATCTGAGCCTAAAAATACCTTACCGTATTCATGTTGAAAATCAAAACGCTTTAAATGGCCCCTGGAAAAAGCTTCCAAATCCCCATCACCCGTGCTTGCGCCACGGTTTCCCGATTTAGCCGGAAACATTTGGGCTCCAAACGGCCCATCCTCCCCAATTGAAAAATCATTTGGCATTTGAAGGCTGGCCAATGTGAAGCAAAATGTTGCGAGGAGGAGCAATGCACCAGCTTTCTGAAAAAAATGAAACAGGGTATTCATACAAAAAATGTTTTACTGTAAAGATTGCCAAACCGTCTGACTTCGCTCATGCAAGTAGAAAGTAAAATTTATTCCTTCCAATACCACTTTCGTATTAGTCGCCCAAAAGAAATGGCCGATCCAAAACCAATTCACGGCCTTCGGGGTTTACAACTTTATGTTACCAACTGATCCATTTGCAGTATGCTGGTTTCGGCGGGACCTGCGTCTTCAAGACCAGCATGCTTTTTTTGAAGCATTGAAATCGGGTCTTCCCGTAATTCCGCTCTTTATTTTTGACAGGAATATTCTTGACAAGCTGGATCAGCCCGATGACCGGAGGGTTCGCTTTTTGCATTCGGAAATATCCGCATTGAACGAATTCTTAAATAAAAGCGGTGCCGGCTTTTGGGTGGAGTATGGGCACCCTGATGCGATATTTGAAAAAATGGCTTCCGGTGGAAATCTGAAAGCAGTATTCTGCAACCATGATTATGAGCCTTATGCCTTGAAAAGAGACGCCTCCATTGCAGAAATGCTCGGGCAGAAAGGGGTTTCATTCCAGAGTTTTAAAGACCAGGTAATTTTTGAAAAAGAAGAAGTATTAAGCGGTCAGAGGTCACCTTACACTGTGTTTACACCTTATTCCAAAAGATGGAAGGCCCTCCTTCAGGAAAAAGGAATTCCAGCTTATCCTTCAGAAAAACATT
>JBIPNA010000364.1:0-3672 GCA_044375665.1 Catalimonadaceae bacterium | reverse complement strand
CAGAACCTTCTGCCCCTGTCCCCATTTGAATACCCCCCATGCCCATACTTCGGACAGAACCAAAAGGCCCGTTTTGACCCAGGCGGGGAATATGCTCCACATAGTTTTGACCCGCAACGGGAAAAATGGTCTGCCAGACTCCAAAAAGAACCAGGCACCACAATGAAATGGTTCGGAATGAATGGATGTACATGTCTTGATTGAAGTAGTTTATCTGCGGCGTCCACCAGTAGGTCCTCCTGTATTTCGGCCACCCGAAGGAGCAGGGGAGGAGCTTCGACTTCCGCTGCCACCACTGTTTGAACCTCTGAGGGCATCGCTACCTGAAGATCTGCCAGAATTTCTCCAGAAATCTCCACCTGAATTTCCCGACTGCCGGTCCGGAGTCTGGGTACGACCTGTTTGGCCCTGATCAGGCATGTAAGGCCTTGGATCTATATCCTCAGGCGCGTCATTGTTCTGATTGTTCCTCCAGAAATCCGATGATCTGGATGGATTTGCTTGTCGCCCTCCCGAATTTCCAGGTTCTACAATACTCCTTCCGCCACCTGGCGCCGGACTCCCGGGTTCAGAGCGCCCGCCGCGGGGGCCACCTTGTCCTGCAGTGCCACCTGGGCCATTGTTGACTATCGGAACATTGGTTCTGTCGGGTCCCTGAGGGGAAGGGTTGTTGTTGCCATTGTTCCAACCGTTGTTCCAGCCGTTGTTCCAGCCGTTGTTCCAGCCATTGTTCCAGGGATTATTCCATCCATTGTTCCAGGGGTTTCCCCATCCATAGTATGGGTTGTAGCCATAAAACATGGTTGGTCCATAGCCCCAGCCCCGGTAAAAAGGATCGTTCCAGGGAGAATAAAAACCGGAATTCCAGCCGAAACCAGGAGTTGGGCAGCCCCAGGCAGGGTAATACGAAGAACTCCACCCGAAGGCAAACGGATCGTTCCAGGAATTGAAAAATGGGTCTCCCCAGCTTGAATACCAGCCTGTGGAAAAGCCGGTACTACCATACCAACCATTGTAACCACTGCTCCATCGGTATCCTATTCGGGGATTGCGCCAGGCAGGCCCCCAGCCCATGACCATCGGACTTACGAAAGGAGTCATCATGGGTGAACCATAATAGTTTTGGGTGATGTAGCTTGGATTTCGGTTCTGGAAATCAGAATGGTCATAACCAGTGCGGTCTTGGGAAGGTGTGGAAGATTTGTAGTCCGGATTGACGTAATCATCTTCGGTAGAAGGAGCAGGGACAGGTTCTGCACTAAGGGCAGCCTGGGCAGATTCTTTGGCTTTTCTTAAGTCGCTGCTGCTAAAATAGGCATCATCGTGCTCCGGACCCGAAGTCTGTTGTGAAGCACAGGAAACCAGAAGCATCAAGTATAAAACGAAAAAGGGCAGTAGCCTGGTTGAAAAGTCTGATCTGGTGTTCATGGTGTGTAGAAAAGCAGGAGGTTGTGACCTGCTTTCAGAAAGTAAAAATACAATTCAATTGGCATAGAATCGAGATTTAGAACTAAAATCGCCCTCTTTTTTAACATTCTTTAAAGATATTTCCCATTTATCCATGAGCAAGGGTTTACCCAAACGTAGTGAGGACTATTCCGCCTGGTACAACGAACTGGTAAAAAGGGCCGATCTGGCCGAGAACTCTGCCGTTCGCGGCTGCATGGTCATCAAACCCTATGGCTTTGCCATCTGGGAAAAAATGCAGCAAACCCTGGACCGCATGTTCAAAGAAACCGGACATTCCAATGCCTATTTTCCACTGTTCGTGCCCAAATCTTTGTTTGAGGCAGAAGAACAAAATGCGGAAGGTTTTGCCAAAGAATGTGCGGTTGTCACACACTACCGGCTGAAAAACGATCCGGACAGAAAGGGTAAACTTATGGTCGACCCTGAAGCAAAGCTGGAAGAAGAACTTGTGGTAAGGCCCACTTCTGAAGCCATTATCTGGAATACCTACAAGGGATGGATTCAGTCTTACCGCGATCTTCCACTCCTCATCAATCAATGGGCCAACGTGGTCCGCTGGGAAATGCGAACCCGGTTGTTTTTACGCACTGCAGAGTTTCTCTGGCAGGAAGGGCACACTGCCCATTCCACCATGGAGGAAGCTATGGTTGAAACCAAACAAATGCTGGATGTATATGCCAGTTTTGCAGAAGAGTTTCTGGCCCTGCCTGTTATAAAAGGCGTAAAAACCGAAAGTGAGCGTTTTGCAGGAGCCGTCGAAACTTTTTGTATCGAGGCAATGATGCAGGATGGAAAAGCCCTCCAGGCTGGAACATCCCATTTCCTGGGACAGAATTTTGCCAAAGCTTTTGACGTAAAGTTTGCCGACAAAAATGGCGGATTGGAATATGTCTGGGGAACGTCATGGGGCGTGAGTACCCGGCTTATGGGAGCCTTGATCATGGCCCATTCCGACGATCAGGGCCTCGTTCTCCCGCCAAAACTTGCCCCGCACCAGGTCGTTATTGTACCTGTCGTTTTCGGAGATGATAATGCGGCCCTGTTTGAGGCCTGTAAAAACCTGAAGGCCAGTCTCCAGAAAGCAGGTTTGTCCGTTCACCTCGACGACAGAGATACCCACAAACCTGGCTGGAAATTCGCAGAGTACGAATTGAAGGGCGTTCCTGTTCGCATCGCCATCGGAAACCGCGACCTCCAAAGCGGAACGGTAGAGCTGGCCAGAAGGGATACCCTCAGCAAGGAAACTGTTCCCCTCGAAGGCATTGAAGACCGAATCCTGAAACTAATGGATGAGATCCAGGCGGCCATTTATCAGAGGGCGCATGCCTTCAGGGCAAAGCAGACCCGGCAGGTGGACGATTACGAGGCCTTCAAACGACTACTGGATGAAGATCCCGGCTTCATCATGGCCCACTGGGACGGAACTCCGGAAACCGAAGAACGCATCAAGACCGAAACCAAAGCCACCATCCGCTGCATTCCTTTGGACAGCCCGGAGGAAAAGGGCGTTTGCATGGTTACTGGCAAGCCTTCCGCGGGAAGAGTCTTGTTTGCCCGGGCTTATTAAGAAAGGAGGCAACCAAAGGAAACTGCTGGTTGCCTTTAAATAAACTTGTTTCATCTGACGGGAAATTTGGGCGGCATTTCCGGCTGTCCATTCCAAATCCTCACCCGAAACGCCGCGAAAAAATCTGCATGTACATCAACCGAAGCCGGCGTTTCGGGTTCCGGGTTTTCCATTTCCATCCGGGCCGCTCGGTTCTTTGGGTTACCGGTTTTTTCTCCCTTATAATTCAAAGGCCTTAAAACCTGAATTACGGGTTAATCTGGCAAGCTATTCCTGCTTTAGAAAGTCTCCGTCAACAATGAGCAATCGCACCCCATTTTCCGAAAAAGAACGATGCGAACTGAGCTCATCCGAAACCACATAGGTTTCACCTTTTCTCAATCTGATTTTTTCGCCCGTTTGTAGTTCAGTGGTAAATTCTCCCTCCAGGCAATGGGTGATATGCCCTTTTTGACACCAGTGGTCGGCCAAATATCCGTCTGAATACTCCACCAGCCGTATTCTAAGTCCGGCAAATTGAAGGGTCTGCCAGGTGGCTACACCATGTTCTCCAAGGTGTTTTTCTTTTTCAATTGAAGACCAGTCGATGGTTTGAAATGGTATTTGCATGGGGTATTTCGTTTTTCAAATGTACA
>JBIPNA010000363.1:0-3673 GCA_044375665.1 Catalimonadaceae bacterium | reverse complement strand
CGAAATGTGTTGGTGGAAAATGCAGTGGTATCGTAGTGGCCTGGCAGGACCAGTGCTGGGGTAGGATCTGTTTTGTCCTCCTTTTTGCAGGAGCATATCAGGAATACGGAAACAAGAATAATGAGTGGAAAAACCAGGCTAAACCTTTTGGGAAAGGCAGAAATGAAATTCATGGGGCAAACCTAATTCTTATTTAGACTGAGTCCAAATAAGGAGCGCTTTCCAAAAGCTATTTTCACATGAAATCCCTTTCTTTTAACTGAAACCAATTGAGAGTGAATATGCTTCAGGAGTTGAAGCCAAAGCCCTCATTCAAAAAAAAACCGATCCAAAACTTGAATCGGTTTTTCTTTCATTCAATCTTCTTCCTCAATCCTCCCTTTTTTGTCCACGCCTCCCTGACTTATGGCCTTTTCCGGAGTGTTGCCTGCTTTTCTTCAGATCAAAGGAGAGTCGCTGTTCCGGTGTCAGAATTTTCCTGATGGCCTGGTTCATGTCTGCCTCTTTCTTTTCGATTTGCACCCGAAAGCTGTTAATTTCATCAATCAGGGTATAAATGCTTTTCATATCGGCCTGATCTGCTGTCTCCAAAATCCGGAGTCGTGCTCTCTTTTCGGCCATTTGATTTTTCAGCACCATGGCCTCTTTGTTGAAAGAAAATCGAATCTGGCTCATTTTCTCCAATTGCTCCGGGTTTAGCTTCAAATCATTTTTGGCCGATTTTCCCGCTCTCATAGAATCTTTCCGGGCCTCTGCCGAAAAGGTGAATAATCCGAAAATCAACAGGATTCCGATGAACCTGGTCAAACCAAATCCTGAATACAAGCAACCTTTTCCTTCTGAGTAGTACATATTATTTTTTTTTGGTTCGGGCATCAGAGCCAGGTAAATGGGTATGGTTTAATGTCAGGTTCCGAATCTTTTCAATTACCTCCGGGCCATTCTGATTCAATGACACTTTCGTGTTAGAAACGCAATTTGAAAATAGGGGTTAAAACCAGGGATTTCAGGATTGAACAATACTTAAAGCCCTATCAAATATGAAAACCAACATCTTAACGCACGGCATTCAACATCGCCTCATATTCCTTTTGCTGCTGTTGGGCATTTATGTCTGGAAATTATTGGTCCTTTGACCAAACCATATTTTCCTCAGCCAGATACCTCCCCACCTTTGTAAATCCATTTATGGGATTGGGATAGTCGAATTTCATTAGCACCTTTGCACTCTATTGCAAATGGAAAAAAGAACTTCAATAACTACCCCCAGACCACATTTTCAGTATGCCAATGAGCTTGAAAATGTAACCTTCAGGGAATACGGGCGCAACATTCAAGGTATGGCCCGGCACCTTTTGACCATAGAGGACAGGGAGAGAAGAAACAGAATGGCCATTACCCTGGTGGAATTGATGAAGCAACTAAACCCGGTGGTTGGTGAGCCAAACGATTACTACCAAAAGCTTTGGGATCATTTACATGTAATGACCGAAATGAAGCTGGATGTGGACGGGCCTTTCCCGAAACCGGATACAGAAATCCTGGTGAAAAAACCCATGCAGGTTCCATATAGAAAAGGAGACGCCCGATTTAAACATTACGGACGGAGTCTGGAACTCATGGTAGAACAAGCCATTGCGCTTCCGACGGAGGAAGAGCGTGAAAATGCTTCTATTTACCTTTGTCGCCTGATGAAGACCTTTGTCCTGACCCACAGTAAAGACCTGGTTGAAGACAACGTCGTCATTGAAAACCTTAAAAAACTATCCAACGGCAAACTTGTGTTGGATCCGGAGAAAGTAGCTGCCAATAATTTGCTCAGCATCAATCCTAAAGAAATTCTTCAGAGTACCCTTCAGGGAGGATCCCGCCACAACAGTGGAGGAGGCCAGCGCAACCGCAACCAAAGGCACCATCAGCACAAGAGAAGACGTTAATTTCACATGACCACATTCAGGATAAAGGGAGGCGCACGACTCACCGGATCCATCGAGCCCCAGGGGGCAAAAAATGAGGCACTTCAGATCATCTGTTGTGTGTTACTCACCCCGGAGCCGGTAACCATTACAAATATTCCTGACATCAGGGATGTCAATAAACTGATCGAACTGCTCAATTCCATGGGCGTAAAGGTTACCCGAAACGGGCCAGGATCAGTTACTTTTCAGGCAGACCACATCGATCTGGATTATTTGCAGACAACAGAATTTCAGGAAAAAGCCTCTGCCCTCAGAGGCTCTGTTATGATAGTTGGTCCACTTTTGGCCCGCTTTGGAACGGCAAAGATCCCAAAACCAGGTGGAGATAAAATTGGAAGAAGGCGCCTTGATACCCACTTTGTAGGACTTGAAAAACTTGGTGCGACCTTCGACTATGATCCCGATACGCAATTTTACCAGGTAACCGGAAAAAACCTGAAGGGATGCTATCACCTTCTTGATGAAGCTTCAGTTACAGGAACTGCCAATATTTTGATGGCAGCTGTTCTTGCCGAAGGAACAACAACCCTCTACAATGCTGCCTGCGAACCTTATTTGCAGCAATTGTCTGGAATGCTCATCAGAATGGGGGCGAAAATAGACGGGCATGGTTCCAATCTGTTGAAAATTACCGGCGTAAAAGAACTTTCAGGGACTGAGCACCGCATGCTTCCGGACATGATTGAAATTGGTTCTTTTATCGGGATGGCGGCCATAACCAACTCGGACATTACCATTACCAATTGCCGGGTTGATATGCTCGGCCAAATACCTGATATTTTCGGGAAACTGGGCATCCAGATGGAAATCAAAAATGACAACATCCGGGTCTTTGGTAATGATCAATATGAAATCTCAAGTTTTATTGATGGGTCGACTTTAACTGTAGCCGATGCGCCATGGCCTGGTTTTACGCCTGACCTGCTCAGTATTGTCCTGGTTACAGCCACCCAGGCAAAAGGGACTGTCCTGATTCATCAGAAAATGTTTGAGAGCCGTCTGTTTTTTGTGGATAAACTCATCGATATGGGTGCCCAGATAATTCTATGCGACCCGCACAGAGCGACGGTTATTGGACTGGATCGGCAGATCCCGCTAAAAGGCATACGCATGACCAGCCCCGACATACGGGCAGGTGTTTCATTGTTACTGGCCGCAATGAGCGCCGAAGGGACCAGTTTGATTGACAACGTTGAGCAGATCGACAGGGGATACCAGAACATCGACAAGCGGTTAAATGCCCTTGGTGCCAAAATAGAGCGACTTTAACAGACATCGACCTGATCAAAAAAGCCTGGATAATCATCCAGGCTTTTTTATTTTGGGGCGGCCTCCCAAAATAAAAATCATATTAAAAAAATTTTAAACAGAATAGTTTTAAAACAACTAAACTTTTTTTCTTATATTTTTTATATATTTTTTTGCACTTTAATAATATCCTGGTTTACATTTGCCCCAGCACCCTAAACCTTATTTTTAAAATGAATACCACCGTATTGATTGTGGAAGATGATTGCTTGCTCGGCATTGCCCTCTACAGACTTTTTGCTCAACTTGGATTTCATGTGATTGGTCCTGCCCGCTCTTATGAAGATGCCCTGACGAATTTTAAAACGCATCGCCCTGATCTCGTGATCATGGACATTCAACTTGAAAGTGAGCGAAATGGAGTAGAAGCGGCATTTGAAATCCGT
>JBIPNA010000052.1:0-13984 GCA_044375665.1 Catalimonadaceae bacterium | reverse complement strand
TGTTTTTCCACTTCACCATCAACATTGGCATGACCGTCGGGCTTCTGCCAGTAATTGGGATTCCCCTTCCATTTATCAGCTATGGCGGTTCTTCACTTTGGTCGTTCACCATCCTGCTGTTCATTTTCCTCAAACTCGATGCCCACCGGGGGCAAATGCTCGCCCGGGATGCCGGGTAACCTTGAAAGAATTTCCTCCAGGTTGTGAGGAAGGAGTGGGGCTTCCCTTCCTTACGTCAGGTCGGGCTCTTCCCTGCAAGTCCGCGGCCTTTCATTCTTCAAGGCCTGTGGGCTTTCCGGTTTGATCCCTAAGCCAAACGTTTCGTTGCATTGAACCTTTCTGCCACGGGAAGCAGTTCAATGTACAGGCTCCCTTGAAAATCTGTATGAAACCGAAGCCACCCCATCGACCCACCCGGAGCGCTTTGTGTTCAGGTGGGTGCCTGCATTCGGTTTCCGCTTTATAAACTCAGCAGATCTTTGAATTTAACCGCCTGTCTGCGGGAGATTTCTACTTTTTCACCGCCCCTGAGTTTGACCAGAATTCCGCCCGAAAAGTAAGGTTCAATGCTCTCAACCATGCGGAGATTGATGATGTGTTTCCGGTTTGCACGGAAGAAAACTTGTGGATCGAGGCGTTCTTCAAGGGCATTCAGAGACCTGAGAATGAGGGGTTTGTTGTTGTCGAAATAGATCCGCACATAATTTCCAATCGATTCAAAAAGGCGGACATTGCTCAGCCTGATGAACCAGTATTTGTTGCCGTCTTTCACAAAAACCTGATCGTCTTCAGAGAAAACCTTCTGCTGCGGGTTGCTTTCGCCAGCCTCACCTTTCTGGTCTTCTTCCAGTTTGCGGATGGCCTGATCAAGCCTTTGGGTTTCAATAGGCTTAAGCAGATAATCAATGGCATCAAAGTCAAATGCCTTGAGGGCATATTCATCGTAGGCCGTGGTGAAAATCACATCCGGTGCAACTGTTTCGTCGAGGGCTTCCAGCACTTCAAAACCCGATTTACCAGGCATCTGAATGTCGAGAAATACCAATTCAGGCTTAAGCCGGTTGATTTTTTCGATGGCTTCTTCGCCATTGGCCGCTTCTTCTATGATTTCGATTTGCGGATAGGCATCCAACAGGCGGCGCAACTCATTGCGGGCCAGACGCTCGTCGTCTACTATGATGGTTCTCATGATTTTATTGAAGTTGGAATGTTGATGATGGCCGTAACCAGTTCTGGTTCGGTTTGTTGAATGGTGAATAAGCCTGTTTTGTTGTAAATCAATTCTAAGCGGTGAAGTGTATTGGCTATGCCAAATCCATCGGATTCTGTGCTTTTTAAAATTCCGGTATTGTCGATCCGGATCTCAGCAAAACCTTTGTCCATCCTGCTGCTGATCCGGATAATGCCGCCGTTTACTCTTTTTGACAACCCATGTTTTACGGCATTCTCAACCAGCGTTTGGATCATCATTGGAGGGACCTGAACCCCAAAGGTATCCGGATCCAGTGCGGACGTAAACCTCAATCGTTCTTCAAACCTGATTTTTTCCAGGTTAAGGTAGTCGTTTACCGTTTTCAGTTCTTCTGAAAATGGAATGGTGCGGGCACGGTCTGAAAGTAGGGAGCTCCGTAAAATATTAGACAATTGGGTAATGGCCGATTTGGCTTTCACAGGATCTTCATCCACAAGGGAACGAATTCCATTGAGCGCATTGAATACAAAATGTGGGTTTAGCTGACTTTTTAACTTGTTGAGCTCGAATTCTTTGAGGGCGTTTTCCCATTTTAGCCGCTCGATTTCTTCTTTCCGGTACCTGGAGAAAAAGGCAATGGCAAAGTAGATAACCGACCAAAGCAGGAACAGGGTCATATAATTGACCACCAATAAACTGATGTCTTCCCAGCCAAGTGCGTCGAGGTCGAGCCCAAACCAGGTCGTGACCAGAAGGGTACAGCCCACATACAGTGCCGACATCAACAGGTTGCTGAACAGCACCACGGCAACCAGTCTGGGAAGGGGATACTCAATCCAGGCATATTTCTTAAAAACCATCCGGAACAGATGGGTCAGGCCAAACGCCACAAAACAAAGCGACAAATTGGACCAGAATTCCGTAGCAGGGAGTTCATGGGGCGTCCTGTACAAATAGGAAAACACCGACATGGCCAGTCCATAACCACCCCAGCCAATGAACTGGCAGGCATAATAAAGGCGGGCTTTGTTTGGAAATTGCTGGAAACTCATTCTGAACTTGATTGAAAAGTGGGCCTAAGGACCTTATGACCGGAAACTTATGGGAAAAGCGGCCATTTTTTTACTTGAATGGTGAAATACCATCTTGAAATTCGGGAGGAGACAAAAATTGTTTCCTTTCTTTGGTTTCCAATTGGCAGGCCTTTGCTATGAACCGGATCGAAAAGCTTTGTGTTATCGACGACGACCTGATTTATCAGTTTGCAGTTAAGCTCAACATTAAGCAGCTGGAGCTGGCCGAGACTGTACTTACGTTTTCCAATGGCGACCTTGCCAGAATCTGGATAATGGAAAATCATCAGGTGCCAGGGGCATTGCCTGATGTCATTTTACTCGACATCAATATGCCCATCATGGATGGCTGGGACTTCCTGGACTGGTATACTTCTTTCAAATCGAAACTGGCACGCCCCATCCCCATTTTTATGGTGAGCAGCAGCATAGACTGGAGGGATATTGAGCGGGCAAAAAGTTACCCGGAAGTCCTGGATTATATTTCAAAACCCATTACAGAAGGCAATTTCTTTGAAATCGTACACCGCCTGGGTACCTCATGAACGATGCCACTTCCCTCATTATGGCCCAATGGAAAGCCTACAGGGAAAAAGCTTTCCACGAAAACAAAGTATTTTTAAAGCGCCTTGCCCGATCGCTTCCGCCCATCGGGACATTGCGCCAGGTTCATGATTCGGTTTTTGAGCAATTCGATTGCCTTGCCTGTGCCCAATGCTGCACTTCTTCTTCGCCTGTGTTTACCCGAACCGATATTCAGCGCATTGCTTCCCATCTGGGCGTAAAACCAGGCATGCTCGAACAACAGCATCTGGAAGCCGATTCTGAAGGAGATTGGATCCCTAAAAGCAGGCCCTGCCCTTTTTTACAATCTGACAACCGCTGCAAGGTGTATGAAGTAAGGCCCAAAAGCTGCAGGGGCTATCCCCACACTGATGAAAAGGAGGGATGGGAACGCCACGATCTTCTGGCCCGAAATACCAGGGCTTGTCCTGCTGCTTTTCAGATGGTGGAAAAACTGAAAAGCAAAAAGTAAACCGGCTTAAACCTTCATCAGGTTGATGGTAAACAACACATCAATCAACAAAATACCCAAAGCCACGAACAGAAAGTAGAAGTATTTGTTGGCACCAATATCCACAACCTGAACGTCCCAGACCTCGCCTTCAATATTCTGAATGGCTTCCATCATGGCAGGGACTTCATTTTTTTCATTGGTCACCTCAAAATAGCGACCGCCGGTTTGGGTGGAAATATTGCGGAGGTCTTTGGAAGAAAGTCTTGCCACCACTTGTTCGCCATTGTCATCCAGAATAAATCCCCCTTCCCCATCTGGTACCCCAGCTCCCTCAGGCGTACCTACACCCAGGGTAAAAACTTTGATACCTTCTTTTTCCAGTGCCGATACAGCATCGTCGGTATCTTCTCCGAAGTCTTCCCCATCGCTTACGAGCAGGATGATTTTCGAGCTTATTTTCTGGCTTTTGGTTTGGTTTTCGTTGAGTTTCTGTCGGGCCAGTTCAAGGGCGGCTCCAAAATCAGTTCCGTCACCTGGAACAGCATTCGGGCTTGCGGTTTCCAAAAGGGTCTGTAAAGCGCCTTTATCGAAAGTAAATGGGCAATAAAGAAAAGCCTCTCCAGAAAAAACCACCAGAGAAATCCGGTCGGTAACGAAAGCATCGAGGACTTTCTTTAATTCAAACTTGATTTTTTGCAAACGGCTCGGCTGAACATCGGTGCAGTTGATGGACCGGGACAGATCAATAGCGACAACTATATCCTTTCCAACCGCTTTGACTTCCTTTTTTACACCGCCGAATGAAGGACCAAGAAGGCTCACAATGAGCAATACAAAAAAGATGGAACGTAGAAAGAATTTAACCCAAAAGAGGCTTACTCCGGACCTGAGTCTCCTGGCCATCAAAATGGTGCGGATGGTAAAAATGCCGTAGAGCAGCAGGAATATCCCGATCAGCAGGTATTCGTAGCGGCTTATCTGATGAAACCAATTCATAGGGTTGATGCAAAAATGGAACCCATTTTTCGCAATTGCCAATTCCAAAGTTGGTTTTCGGTTTTTCTGCCCCTGGAAACCTCAGGAGAATGGCCTTAAACTGAGTTTTAGCCAGGCTCTGATTACGGATTGAATACCGGTATTTCGAATGGATTGTCAGAATAAACAGCCTGCTTTTCAGGGTCTTTATGAAACGAAATACTACGTGTTGGTTTTTTTGGTTTAAACAAGGCCAGGCTGCCGGTATCCTTTTGCAAATTGGATGTACATTAAAATCATCCCTGATATGAAGGTTCATCAACTCGAGTTTCTATCCCCCGGGGGATGGAATTTTGAAGCCAATCCTGTCTCTGAAATTGATTATCAGCTTGTTATTGTATTTGGTCCAAGAGAAATTCTTGAAACGCCAGGCTGGTTTCATGCCTTGAGAAAGCAGTTTTTAAAAGCAGATATCGTTTCCCTTTCTACCTCCGGAAACATCCAGGATGTGGAGGTCTCTGAAAACAAACTGGTTGCATCCTGTTTGTTTTTTGAAAAAACGAGGATAAAAACCACAATGTCTGACATACAAAGTATGGGTACAAGCAGAGAAGCCGGACAAGTTCTGGGCTCCATTCTTTCCGGGGAAGGTTTGTCTCATGTCCTTGTTTTCTCTGAGGGGGTAAAAGTGAATGGAAGCGAATTGGTAAATGGTCTGAATGAGGTGCTTAAGGTTCCCATTACAGGTGGTCTGGCAGGAGATGCAGCCCGGTTTGAGAAAACGGTTGTTGGTCTCAACAGCCTGCCGGCTCCGGGAAACATTGTAGGTATCGGCTTATACGGAGAACACATTCGGGTTGGCTATGGTCATTTCGGTGGCTGGGATCCCTTTGGTCCCGAGCGGCTGGTTACCCGTTCTAACCATAATGTCCTCTATGAATTGGATAACAAATCTGCGCTTGAATTGTACAAAACCTATCTGGGAGACAAGGCCCGTGAATTGCCGGGATCTGCTCTCTTGTTTCCGCTTGGGATGAAGCTAAAAGCAGGGGATGCACTCTTAACCAGAACAATTCTTACCATACAGGATGATGGAGGAATGGTCTTTGCCGGAGATTTGCCGGAAGGGGCTACAGTACAGTTGATGAAGGCCAATTTTGAACGGCTTATAGATGCCTCAAGTACGGCTGCAGAACAAACGGTTGATAAACTTGGAAGTTCTGCAGAGTTTGCCTTGCTCATTTCCTGTGTTGGAAGGAAATTGGTGTTGGGGCAAAGAATTGAAGAGGAAGTAGAGGCAGTGCGGGAGGTCCTTGGAGATTGTCCCCAAATGGCTGGTTTTTATTCTTATGGCGAAATTTCATCTTTGCTGAATGCACCTGGTTGTGAGCTACATAACCAAACCATGACCATTACGGTTTTGAAAGAGATATAATCTGATCCTGAGCGTGGAAGGCTACAATAAATTACTTGAAAGGCAAATCAAGCGCTACCTGAAAGGAGTCAGCATCGACAGTCCTGAATGGAAGCAAATGCTTAGTGCCATATCCCAGGCCTATGACCACCATGACGAGGACAGGATTCTGATTGAACGCTCCCTCGAGCTTAGCTCCAAAGAATTGACTGAGGCCAACCGATCTTTGCAGGAAGCCAGTCTGATTATTGCTTTGAAAAATAAGGATCTCATGGACTCTTTGGAGTATGCAAGGCTGGTCCAGGATTCCTTGCTTACCAGGGAAAATTATGTCCGGGAAATATTTCCGGATTCCTTTATTTTCAATCAGCCCAAGAATATTGTCAGTGGTGATTTTTACTGGCTTTTTCAGAGAGGGGATGATATCTTTCTGGCATCTGCCGACTGCACCGGCCATGGTGTTCCGGGGGCATTTATGTCGGTTATCAGCTATCGGTTTCTCAATGAGGCTGTCCGGGATCAGGGCCTTTTAAAGCCTTCTGATATTTTGGCTTACCTCAACGAAGAAATCAATTATTCTTTCCGCACCAGAACTTCGGATCCCGATGCAAAAAATGCACTCGATATTGCTCTGGTCCGGATGGATTTAAAACGACACCGCATGGAATTTGCCGGCGTAGGGCAAAAAATGGTTGTTGCCCATCATGGGGAATTGGTTGAAGTGAAGGGAGAAAATGCCCATATTGGTCAGAATCTGGATACAAATTTAACTCCACTTACGAACCAGGACCTTGATCTGGCACCAGGAAGCGTGCTCTATATGTTCAGCGACGGTTTTGCAGATCAGTTTGGCGGACCTGGTATGAAGCGATTTGGAAACGACAGATTCATGCGGTTGTTAGATTCTATGCAACATCTTGATTTTGAGACACAGAAGGCCCAGATCCAGAGTACTTTTGAAGATTGGAAGAACGGCTACGAACAAGTGGATGATACCCTGATAATGGCAGTAAAAGTCTGATCAGGTTTTTTCCTTCCTGGATTGGGCTTATTTTTGTGGTTTGGTGGCAGGCATGGAAAGGAAAGATATTCGCAAAATTAAGTCGGGGGAGCTTGAAGCCTGGTTGGACCAGCAAGGTGAAAAGCGGTTTCGTTCTGGCCAGATCATGGATTGGTTGTGGAACCGTTGGGTTTTGGATTTTGATGCAATGTCGAATTTATCCAAAGCGCTCCGGGAAAAGCTCGCTACGTCCTTTTCCATCCCTTCTATGAAGGTGCTCACATCCCAGAAAAGTTCGGATGGAACCATTAAAGTAGCTTTTTCATTATATGACCAGCAGGTGGTGGAAGGTGTGCTCATTCCCTCCGGAGAAAGAATGACGGCTTGCATCTCCTCCCAGGTGGGTTGCTCACTGACCTGTAAATTTTGCGCTACCGGTTACATGGATCGAAAGCGAAACCTTGATCCGGCAGAGATTTTCGACCAGGCCCGCTGGATTGCCCGGATTGCAGAAACCGAATTCAATCTACCACTTACCAACATTGTTATGATGGGCATGGGCGAGCCCTTACTCAATTATGCAAATGTGATGGAGGGCATCAGGCGGATCACCGACCCGGAAGGTATGGGATGGTCGCCTAAAAGGATAACCCTTTCTACTGCAGGCATTGCAAAAATGATTACCAAACTTGGTGATGACCAGGTTCGGTTCAATCTGGCGCTTTCCCTTCATGCTGCGAATGACGCCAAGCGGGATACCATTATGCCCATCAACGAAACCAACCAACTACCGGTTTTGAAGGAGGCTCTCAGGTATTTTTACCAGAAAACAAAAAACAACATTACTTTCGAATATATTGCTTTCCAGGGCTTTAACGATGGAGCAGAAGATGCCCGGCAACTGGGACGCTTTGCCCAGTCTATCGGTGCTCCGATTAAAATTAACATCATTGAATACAACCCCATTGCCGAAGCCAGTTTTCTTAACGCAGATACGGATGCTCTGGAAGCTTTCCGAAAAGTTCTGGAAACCTATGGTCTGACCGTAAACATCCGCAGGAGCAGGGGGAAAGATATAGATGCTGCTTGTGGCCAGCTGGCAAACAAGCAACTAAAAACTGCCTGATAGTCTGGTTAGGAATTTACTCAATGACAACCCTTTCAGTCAGTTGTTTTTTCTTGTTCTTCAAGGTGACAAAATAGGCACCGGGAGGTGTATTCGATACATTGAACCGGAAGCTGGTTCCGGGTGTTCCACTTATTTTGGTTTGTTGCATGACGGTCCCATCTTTTTGATGAAGTGTAGCCAATAAGGGACCCGACAAAGCTGGTTTTTCCAGGCCAAAATAAACCAGTTCCCTTGCAGGATTTGGAAAAACGCGTAATGCTGTTTCGTTTTCCTTTCCTGATTTTGGATCTACCAATCCAAGTACTGCATCTGTTTTCCCGATTTTTGGAAAACCAAATGGGGCCAGCCTCCAGTCTTTCCCCCAAACAGACGCTACAAAGAAAATCTGTCCTAAAGGGGAGCAGGCAATTTGCTGAACTGCATTGGCACCGGTTCCCCGTTGCCGGTAAAAAAACTTTTCATTTCCCTTAAGGTCGAATGCTGCAATAAAGCCGTCTTTTTCCTTCCCGCTCAAATCGCTGGTATTGCCCAGAAATGAAGAATCTGCCGCAAAAATCCCACCAATATACAGGTTGCCTTCTGTATCATGGCAGGCTGTAAATGCCTCATCGTCTCCACGTCCGCCCAAGCTTTTCTGCCATATTTTGTGACCATATTCATCCCACAAAGCAATGAGGATATTGAGGTTGCCATCCGCCTGGACTTCGCTTCCAGCGAGCAGACATTTTCCCCCGGGTAAAAATTCCAGGTCATGCACCTGTTGGTTTTCAGGCAGATGATGCTCCCATAGCCGATGGCCATTGGCGTCCAGAAAAGCAAGGCTCCAATTCAGGTTACTGGGTAGGCGAAGAGGTGTACTCAGACCATAGGCCAGAAAGTAGTTTCCGTTTCGCTCCTGGGTTTTCAGAATCCAGGGATTGCCCTCAGCGGAAGGTATTTTTGCAATAATGGATTTCGGTATGCTGTCTGCAGGCCTCAGGTTACCTGCAGCATCAACCACGAGTGCTTTCAGGTTGGATGTATCTCCGGCTTCCAATTTTTTTCGGCCCAGCCCAATGGTTTGATCTGCCTTGTAAACCCAGAGTTTGTGGTCCTGATCCAGTTCAACCAAACCAATACTTCGGACATGGGCGTCTTTGCCGGCTATCTGCTTCACCCATAGGGTACGCTGTGCCAATGCCCCTGCTGAAAGGCTGAGGCATAGGCTGAGGAAGCAAACAGCGTGGTTTTTCAATATCTTTTAGCGTTGGATCAATAACTTGCCAGAATAGGATTTTCCTGAAACCTCTATCCTAACCTGGTATAAGCCTGTTCTTACAGGACTTGATTTCAGAGAGATATCTGCCTGTCCTCCCCACATGTCTGTCTGTGTGTCCAGCATCGCTTTGCCCGTAAGGTCAAACAAACGTACCCTTGCCTGGCCGTCTGTCAGATAGGGGAGGGCAAGGGTAGCTTTTCCTGAACTGGGATTTGGAAAAATCCGGATTGCATTTACCGTATTGTCCGATAAGAAATCCTCAACAGCAAGGATGTTTCCGCAAGCATCGGTATTGCCCGGGCGCACGCATGGAGCGGCCATTAATTGTGCCATATATTCAGCAGGAGTCCTCCATTTTACATTGCTGTAAATCCGGTATTCACCCCTTGCCATGCTGAGTATTTCAGTTGGGTTGGTAACTGTCAGACTATCGCCGGTAAAGAATTCATACCACTTTCCTGTACCGGTAAAGTTGGGGTTGATGTTTGCTGTGGTAACGCCAAAATTTCCCAGTACCACCACATTCCGGGAGCTGTGGGTAAGGACGATGCGTTTTGTACCTACGTTTCCGATATTGAGTGCAGAACCTGCGGGCTCTGTTCCAAAAACAGGCTCCACTCTTTTTAATGCGATCAAAGATCTTGTGACATCGAATAAACTCCTGCGACGGGGCTCATTGTAGTAATCCCAACGGATGGGCTTGGCGCCTGTCCGGTTTGCACCATTGCTGCAAGGATTTACACAAGGGTAATTGATGGAGTACCCATAACCCAGTTCGCCAAACTGCCAGATCATTTTGGCACCGGGGATGGTATAGAAAAAACAGGAGGCCAGTTTGATACGGTTCAAAATATTGGTGGTATCCCGCAGGCTGTAACCCTGGGCTGCCTGGGTAGTATTACCAAACTGAAGGCTTTTGTACATCATGCGTTCCTCGTCATGGCTTTCCATATAAGCCAGAAGACCAGGCTGGTTCCAGCCCCGGTTCCGGTAATAGCCCCAGCCAAGATCGGAGGTGTTGGTCCAGCCCATCACAGCTTCAGTGTAGTTGTAATTGATGTTTCCCCAGAACATCATGCCATAGTTGGCCAGTTCTGTTTCCTCGTTGTTGTTGGCAAAATGTTCCAGAATGGAATAAGAACAAGGGGAGAATGACTGCATGTCGTCGTAATATCCTTTCCACAAGGCTACCCGGCTTGCATCATAATTTCCCCAGGCACCGGTATTGCCAAGGGTGTTGTTTTGGGTAAAACCTTTGGAAAGATCCCACCGGAAACCATCGATCTGAAACTCCTGAAGCCATTTTTTCATTACTCTGTCGACATAATACCGGGTATCCGGACTTTGATGGTTGAAATCAAATCCTACATTAAAGTCATGTTTGGCCACTTCATTAAACCAGGGACTGTTTGCCGCCGGTCGGTTCAAAGAAGGATTCCAGTACAATTGAACCATCGGGTTTTGACCGAAAGCATGGTTCAGGGCAATATCCAGTACCACTGCGATGCACATCCCATGGGCTTTGTCTACAAATTCTTTGAAGGCAGTAGCGGAGCCATAGAATTTATCAAGGGCATAATGATGACTTGGATTATATCCCCAACTCAGGTTGCCTTCAAATTCCATGACAGGCATTAATTCAATACAGTTTACACCCAGTTTCTTCAGATAGCTTAGGGTATCTGCCAGCATTTTGTAGGTCTTTACATTGGCAAAATCCCGAACCAATAATTCATACACCACCAAATCCTTTTTCTCAGGCCGTTTAAACTGGGTGTTGATCCAGTTGTAAGGTGTGGTTTGGGTTCTGAATACGGAAACATTCCCTGTGGTTTTGCCATTGGGATAGGGTTTCAGGTTGGGATAGATGCTTGCATTGATAAAACCATCGTTATTGGGATCCAGAATGATGTCGGAATACGGATCAGCGATTTTCAGAGCGCCATCTACAAGATACTGGTAAGTATAAGTTTTGGTTGGATCCAGATTGTCGATTTGCACCCACCATAATTTTCCATCTGGGGTCCGCTTCATCTGGTTTTCGTCTGTAAGCTCCCAGTTGTTGAACTCACCAATGGCGTAAACATTGTTTTTGAATGGAGCCCTGAGGCAAAGTACCACCGAATTGGGACCAAGGATGTTAATTCCATCCTCTACTCCTGGGGGAAGAGCCTGCACCGATACGGGCTGGTTTACGCGTAAAGTAAAAGAATCGGCAAGAGTCGGATTGGTCAGGCTCCTGACCAGCATCTTTTTTGTCCCGCCGGTATTGGTGGGTAAATTGCCGGTAAGTAAGGTATCGTTATTGCCACTATTGATTTCCACTCCATTGGAATAAACTTTCAGAGGTCCTGAAAAGTTGGCAGCAGCAGAATAGGGAATGACCTGGTTGAAATCTGCCAGAATAAAACGGGATTCAAGGCCGAGAAATGCCACGGCCTGCTGTCCATTTTGATAAATTGGCATGAAAATATCCGTGTTGGATGAGGTTTTCCCCGTGGCTGACCCGGATCGGTTTCTGAAAACCAGTCCCAACCGGTAAACCGTGGTTGCAGGAGAAATCCCATAGAAAGTGGTCGGGCGAAACCGGAACTGGAATTTATTGTTGCCCAGATTGGTCATCCGCCATCTTGGATCTGCAGAGCCCCATGCCATGGGCACATTGCTCCAGCCTGTGGCATTAGGTCCACCCGTAACGACTCCGGTATGGATGTAAATTTCGGTAGAATCTTTCAACCCTCCACTGCCCTTGGTGGCATCGAAGATGAGGGTAAGCGAATCGGTCGTTTTCGGAAAACCTGGGCTGATGGTTACTACCTGGGCATTCAATAGCCCGGAATACCACAAGCAATTCAGTAAAAAGAGAGATGAAATGAAGCGTAAAGACATGGTTTCAAATTAATTGGAAAGGTAAATGTAGGCGATAGGGGCCAAAGCCCGTATTGAAAATCCCAATCCAATTGAATTATTATTTTTCCTTCTTAGCCTTAAAATACAGAATCCCTTCAGCAGGAATACCAAAGGGATGCTTCCGGGCCATTAACCTGGGGGCTTCAACGCCTGGAAAAGTTGCGCTTAAAGCGACCAATAATCAAACCCTTCTGCCTTTTTCCGGTACAAACCTTTTATATCTACCAGTAAGGCAGGGAATCGGGCCCAGCTTTGGAGCAAATCGTTTTCGTATGCAAGGAAAGGCTTGTGTGCCACAGCAAGAACCAAAGCATCATAAGTACCTTCCGGCTGGGCCGACACTTCAATCTGATAATCCTCCCTCAGCGCTTCTGCATCCGCAAATGGATCTACCACATCTACCTGGAGGGAATAGGCTTTCAGTTCCTGGACCAATTCTGCTACTTTAGAATTCCGGACATCACTCACACCTTCCTTGAAGGTAACGCCAAGCACCAATACCCTCGACTCAGCCGGGCTTTTGCCTTGCTTCACCATTTTCTGGACGGTCTTTTTGGCGATATAGCCTGGCATCTGGTCGTTGGTGTAGCGTCCTGCCAGAATAATTTTCGGGTCGTGGCCGAGCGCTTTTGACTTGTATGTGAGGTAATATGGATCCACACCTATACAATGGCCTCCCACCAGACCGGGGGTAAAGCGAAGAAAATTCCATTTGGTACCGGCCGCCTCCAAAACTTCAAACGTATTGATTTTCAACCGGTCACAAATCATCGATATTTCATTCATGAGGGCGATATTGAGGTCCCGCTGGGTGTTCTCAATGATTTTGGCCGCCTCAGCCACTTTGATGGAACTGGCTTTATAAATTCCGGCTTCTACAATGCTGCCATACACTTCTGTAATGAAGTCGAGGGCTTCCGTATCGTTTCCGGAAACCACTTTGATTACATTTTTCAGGGTATGTTCTTTATCGCCTGGATTGATCCGCTCCGGAGAAAAGCCAACTTTAAAGTCTTTGCCCATCCGCAAACCAGAAATTTCTTCCAGCAGGGGGACACAATCCTCTTCTGTACAGGCTGGATATGTGGTGCTTTCAAAAACAACATAGTCTCCAGGTTTCAATGCTTTTCCGATGGTTTCGGTTGCTGCAAGCAGAGGCCCCAGGTCGGGCATGGTATGGACATCTATTGGGGTTGGAACCGCCACGATGTGAAAATTTGCCTTTTTCAGAAAAGCTGCATTGGCTGAAAATTCAATTCTGGCACCTTCGAATAACTCCGGTTCTACCTCCCCGCTGGGATCAATGCCTTGTTTGAGCTTTTCTATCCTTCCCTGGTGGATGTCAAAACCAACTACATGAAACTTTCGGGCAAACGCAAGGGCAATGGGCAAGCCAACGTAACCTAGTCCGGTTACAGAAATGACTGTGTTTTGAAGGGTTCGGGGTGTCGTCATGGGAAACCCGGTATGAGAACCGGGATAGTTCCGCAAAAAAAGGCATTTGAAACGAAAGGGCCGCGGATTTCAGTAAAGATCCAGCCTGGAATAAGAAATGCAAATCCCTGGGGTATCTGGAAGATTTATTTTATGGATAACTTACGGGGCCTGACTCCAAAAAGTGACGCCAGCCTGATTTATCTCAGCTTCCTGAAAACAGTTAGGAAATCCCTGAAGAATCTGATTTTTTAGGACTTTGGAAATTCAAGGAACCTCCGGGTTATAACTGGTTTTTTGGATATTGTTAAAGGCCCGGAACTGTGCTAAAGTAATCGATACAGGAAATGGGAACCCATATTTTGTGGCGTAAAGTTTTTTTAATTCTGGTGCTGGCCGGATTTTCTTTGGGTTATATGGAATGGGGCAGCAATCAGCATTCCTTTATTTTTGAGACCCAGATGCTCATATTTTCTCAGCCGGAGAAAATGGTTTCCAATTTTACCCATCCCATTATCCTTGCCGGCCTGTTGGGCCAACTGATATTGCTTGCTGCTTTGCTGGGTTTTACGGTTCGACGG
>JBIPNA010000362.1:0-3691 GCA_044375665.1 Catalimonadaceae bacterium | reverse complement strand
TCAGGTGCTTATCTGGTGCCCGTTTGTGGGTATGCTGCAGAGAGGCCGGGAAATAACCATAGGTACTGGCATACCAGTGGATGGCCATACCATCAAAGTATTTTGATGTCTCTTTGTTTTTATACATGACATCGGCCCATTTTTCCAGTTCTTCTCCCCGGTTTTGGTCAAAGCCCAGAATTTTTATCTGTCCCAACCCTTCTTTCTCCAAATGAGGACCCAGATAGTCTTGCACAAAACCCGTCATTTCCTCAGGGGTGAAATGCATGCTCTCCCAATTTTTATCGTTCCCAAGTGGTTCGTTTTCAACCGTTATGCCCCAAATGTCAATTCCTTCCTTTTGGTATTCCCGGATGTATCTGGAAAAATACAATGCCCAGGTTTCGCGGTATTCAGGTAAGAGTTTTCCGCCTCTCCAATCGTTGTTGTCTTTCATCCAGGGTGGGGCAGTCCAGGGAGAGGCAATGATCTTAAAGCCGTCTTTTGAAATTTTTTGAGCGGCTTTTATCATGGGAATCAGGTCATTTCGGTCTTCGTCAATAGAGAAGTTTTCGAGTTTTTTATCCCCAGGCACATTGGCATATGCATAGTTTTTGAGCGAGAAATCGCAGGAGTTGATGTGCGTCCGAGTTAAAGTATAATCGGCGCCCTCTTTTCCAAAATAGGCTTTCAGGATCAAGTCCCGGTTTGCAGCACTCAGACGATTCAGAAGTGAGGCAGAGGCTTCCGTAAACGAGCCTCCAAATCCGGTGATGGTTTGAAACTTCTTTTCAGGGTGAATGGAAATGGAAATTGCGTCGGAAGCAACGGCGACCTCTTTTATGGTTGCTAGCTTATTTCCATTGGCAGCTGTTTCAAAGATCTGAACGCTGCTATTGCTTTTTTGAGCCAAAACAGGAAGTGCAAGTGTTACCATAAAGACGAGGGCTGTCAGTTGCTTTTTCATCTTAAATCCGGAATTGGGTTTCCTTAAAATGAACCTTAATGCTTTCCACTTCTCCGGTTCTTTGAAAAACCGACCTGCTTTCGCTTTCTGATAATTCCAGCGTAGCAGATGTTCGTGACAAGCCATCCTGCCGGAAAATTTCAATCCTGGATTCCGCATCCAGACAGTAAACTACCGGTACCTGGCAATACGTAAAAAAAAGTTGGCTTGCCTCAAGCTGGATGGTTTGGAAATTTCCTTTACCATCTACATATTCAACTTGCTTTCCAGCTTCCAAAAACTGGTTTTTCTTCAGAAGGGATGGATTGAAATTCAATTTTCCTTTTTCAACAAACAGCCCCAGTTCACCTACTCGGCACAGGATATCTTCCTTTACCTGACCTGTCATTCCAGGTTGCTGGGCTCCTTTTCCAAGGGGTGTATGGGAATATGGATCCGTAGGAAAAGCTCCGTATTGGTCTGGAGATTTGTGTACACCTATTCCATCCTGGATGGCATAATAGTGGCGGATCAATCCCAAAATATCTTCTTCCGGTGAGTGGTTCAGGATTGCCTGAAGGCAAGTTTCCTGTACAGCCAGCAACAGCTTGGAAACCATATGCCAGTAAATGGAACCCAGGCCCTCATAACCAAAAAAGGTTCCGGATCTTCCTGTAAATTCCTTGTGGTTAAAAACCCTCTCAAAAAATTCCTCCACCAATGCTCCTTCTGTTTGGAGAAGGTTTTTGTACTCGGAACCAAGGTTGTCAAGCGCCACTTTCAGGTCGTTGGCATTCCGGAAATTGGCGTTGAAATGCACCTGCCCAAGAATGTCCGTTTCCACAATAGTCCGGTTGCCATCAGCCAGAAGTTTTTTCAAAAGGGCATTGCCTTCAGCTGCTTCCCTGCTTACGCAGTTCTTTTGAAGAAAACCTGGAAGCGCCTTATTGGGATAAAGAATGTAGCTGTTCTGATCTTCCCTGTATAAGTAACTGGCTCTCAAAGCATCCAATAGCTTTAAACTTTCTGCCGCGGACAAAGAGCCGGAACTAAGCACTGCCACCTGACCTTCCAGCATTTCATTCAAGTGGGAAACCTGCATGGAGTTGCCAGAGGAAGAAATCAGGTTGTAGGTATGGAACAAATCATCTGCCCGTCTGTTTTCCTTTATGGCATGTTCAAGAAATGTGTTGGCAAGCCGGAAGCATTCCAATATCGCTGAACCAGGAAGGGCCACTGTTTTTCCTGAAAACCCATTGTTATAAATTCCACTCCGAAAATCGCTTCCGGACATTCCGAGGGCATCAGTAATCGTTTTACGGAGTTCATCACCTACAGGCCCATTCAGGACAAGCTGGTTTTGAACAAAGACCTCCTTCATTCTTGAGAAGAAAACCCAGACTTCCTCAGAAACCGGATGTTCTAAAGAAGAATGCTCCTCAAAAACAGGGATGAAAAAGGCCAAAAACCTGCGTAAATAGCAAACCGTGACCATGGAAAGGCCATTCCCGACAAGGGCATTGTTGGCATCGTTCCATTCGGGCCTCTGGGTGTTCATCCAAATGCCTCCATCGGGTACCAGGTTGGAAAGCTTTGCCAGGACAGTAGCCAGAATTTTTTCCACAAATCCCACCTGAAGGATGCTGCCATGCTGGTTGGTAAGCAGAGCACCATCTGCACCCAGAATCTCCATCTTTTTGCGGATTTCTACATCCGCTTTATGGTCGAAAAGAATGGTATCCTTTGGATTTTTGCATATATCACCATACGGTTTGATCTGGTACGGGACGTTTGCATAGACAAATCCATCCTGAGAAAACCAACCTGTAAATTGTTCTGGTCTTCGGCTGTGGGCAAACTCAAGCAGCTTGAGGAGGTAAATGATCTGATGATCGCCCCAATAACCAATGTAAGACCAGGGGTTTTCGGGTTCAATGGTTTCCCAATCGAATCCACCTTTGGTTACCCTGTAGGGATTGTATCCATCAAAAGTACTGGCATTGAGAAACTTAAAAACCATTCCTTCAATGAATTCAGGAAAGGAATGGGCAAGGGCCTCCCAATTTTGGAAGATATCCCGCCAGTTTCCTTCATAATCCAAAATCTTGGAACCGTCGAGATCGCTCTTGGTATTGATGGAAAATTTATTCCACGGTCTGCTGGGATCGCCATGCCGTCGGCTGAATTTCAGGGGCAGGTATTCCGCAGCCAGCCTGTTGAACCCGGCATCACCGGAAAGGACAACTTTTTCTTTAAGGAAAGAAAGAGAAAATACATCCGGAAGGGTGTTTAAAAATTCCTTGTTCCTGCCTGCTATTTCCCGATTGGCCTGGAGGAGATAAGCTGTAAAATCCTTTTTTTCAATGTTATAACCATTGTCAAAAATTCCCCCACGCATTATGTTGAACAGAACATTGGAAAAATGCCGGGTATCCTGACGATCGTC
The DNA here is from genome assembly GCA_044375665.1 of Catalimonadaceae bacterium. Lineage (GTDB taxonomy): Bacteria > Bacteroidota > Bacteroidia > Cytophagales > Flexibacteraceae > CAMDMI01. The sequence continues at coordinate 320 of JBIPNA010000362.1, read as the reverse complement.
AGAGCACAATTGAAGGGCATCGGAAGACGCAGCAAGGGCAACCAGATTCCGGGTACCGGATTGGATGTCATCTAAAACTTCAGCCACTAAACCAGCAGGATGCCCGAGTAGAACATCGAGCTGAATAACCTGCGATTGACTTTGGTTTACATTGGCTACCAGAATCCAATTCCTGGTAGCATTGGCTTCCAGGACAAAGGAACTTCCCACCAAATAAGCTCCTTTATCGCCTTTCACATCCAACTCGGGAGTAAGCCCTTCCCCTTTCCGAAATTCGGGAAGTTGCCTGGTTGAAAGCAGGTAAATGGGGTTTTCTAAGC
>JBIPNA010000361.1:0-3695 GCA_044375665.1 Catalimonadaceae bacterium | reverse complement strand
AAGTTGAATGGTATCTCCTACGCAAAACGGACCACTGTTGAGGGGTGTGAAATTTGGAATGACAATGGTGCCTGCAACGCAAGGCATATCTGCATACGCTTCCCGGATTCTGTCGCCGGGAAGTGGCCCAAAACCTAAAGATAAGTTTACCGAACCCGTGAGGTGGCAATAGCTCATAATCGTCCCTACCCGTCCCCGTATGTCTGGCTGGCAATTTCCTTCCGCATTCCAGCAGGAATCAATCTGACCAAATTCCCCCGGTGCAACTTCCCAGTTGCAGTTGTGTGTATGCGGACTGGAGAAATTGTGCCCCAGCTCATGTGCAATGGTGCTTAAGGTCCAGGAGTACACCGGGAGGCTGGAAAAAAAGAAGTCGATGTTTGAAAATGCATATCTGAAATTTGTGCAAAGGGCATTTAAGTAGGCGACTCCACCCAGATTAAGTGGCCTGGTGCTGAGCAGGTGTGCCAGTTGTCCCGGCCAATCTGCGAGGTTTCCGGCATCCTGAAAATCATCAAGGGCCGTAAAAGATGAAGTGTAGGTGTAGGGATCTGGCGTATTCCAGACTTTCACTGCTTTCACACCTATATTAATGGTCTCATTCTCAAACAAAATTGCGGTTCCATTAAACATGGCTTCAAATTGATTCAGGGCTCCCTGAATAGAGTTTCCGCCTTTTTGGTACATATCATAGTCGCATTCCCAATAAATCTCGGTTAGCCTGCAGGATGTATCGTCCTGGATGGAATTTCCACCTCCGGCACCATCCGTTCTGTTTCCTGAAGGAACGGGTCCGTCATGATCTATCCCACAGTGGAAAGGATTTTTTTGTACCAGATTGTGGTCATAGAATCCAACATAGCCATTTTCAATCCCATATTTTTCGGGAAGCTTTCCCAGATTGTAATTGCCCTTTTTGTCTGAATGGACCAGGGCAATATGCCCATCTGGAAAAATGGTGAGAGAGGTGAGGTTTTTTTCGGTTCCAATGGTTTGGTTCCGGTAGTTTAAAGGAAACTGAACCTGATTGGTAACATCCCGGTTGCCGGCGTCCAAAACTTTGAAGTCAGCAGCATGGATTTCATTGATTATGAACGACAATAGTTGGGGACCTTCTGGAAACGGGATCCATACCTCCATTTTTCCGGGGTGGCTTTGGAAAACAGATTTGGTTTGATGGAGGTTTAGTTTAAGTGTCCGGGCATTTTTTACTTCCTGGGCCAATGCCGGAAGAGGAGTTGAAACAGATGAAAACCAGGTTTCCTGAGCACAAACCGGATACGACAGGACAATGGCCAGCAGCAGAAGTAGTCTTTTCACAATCAATTTTGAACGGTAGTTTCTGCAAAAGTCTAAAATACTTGAAATTGTTCATAATCGGGTGGATGAACTTCCTTCATAACCCCTTGGATTCGGCAGCCTTTTCGTTAAAGACCTGGCATTTGCCCTCCATTAGCAAGGTTCCGGGCTGGTGAGGCACTGATTCGGCTATTTGGGTTGTATTGATTTTTCAATTCTTCTTTGCCATATGGAATCCAAATCGCTGGAAGAGAAAAGTCCAATCGAAAAAACCTGCCTCAATTGCGGAACAAGTCTGCCAGGAAGGTTTTGCCCCAATTGCGGGCAGGACAGCCAGGATTTCCGCAAATCGGTCTGGAAGGTTTTTTTTCAGTTTTTCGAAACGTTTACTGATTTCGACAACAAGGTTTGGTCCAGCCTGGGTCCTCTGTTATTCCGGCCGGGTTACCTGACGAAAAAGTTCTTTGAAGGCAAGCGTAAGCAATTTCTGAATCCCATCCAGATGTATGCCTTTTTTTCTTTTTTGTTCTTTCTGATCGCATTCTATATTCCCGAAAACGGCCTGCAATCCGATTCAAAAGAGTTTGTAAACGGTTTTGTTGACGGTCTGAGCACCAAAGAGGACTCTGCGAGGGCTCGAGCTAAAGCAAAGGCAGATTCTCTGAAGTTGGAAAAGAAGCTTGCCAAAAATGATATGGAATTAGAATTTGGCGAATTAGGGAATAGTGTTGCCAAATACGACTCCACACAAAGGGCTTTACCTCCTGAAGAGCGGGATGGGTTTTTTGAAAGGTCTTTAGTCAGGAAGTTTATTATAATAAATCAACGCATAAAGCAAAAAGACAAAAGCATTATTCCGTCATTTGTTGAGGAGTTTAAGGGCAATCTGCCGAATCTTTTAATTTTACTTCTGCCATTTTTTGCCTTGATTCTGAAAATATTGTATATAAAAAAGAATTTCTTTTATGTTGAACACCTGGTCTTGTCTATTCATTTGCACTGCTTTGCATTTCTTTTATTTAGTTTTTTCATAATTGCAAAATGGATTTTACCGGGAGTCATCGATGATATGAGTATACCTTTTTTGATTTTATTACTTTATGTTTACTTATCTTTAAAAAACATTTTCAAACAAAGTTGGATAAAAACATTTGTAAAATTTAATTTTTTAGGCTTCGTATATTCTATGAGTTTGTTAATTGGATTTGTTATAAACATTTTTGTTGCAGCACTATTGATCGATTAGTCTCTTAAATCGAAAATCCATGTCGCTTTAATTTGTTTTTTTCTGTCTTCCAATTCTCATCTACCTTTATAAATGTTTCTAAAAAGACTTTTTTGTCGAAAAATTTTTCCATTTCAATTCTTGCCTTGGTTGCAATGCTCTTTATCGTTTTACCCTGATGCCCGAGCATAATGGCTTTCTGAGAATTTCGCTCTACATAAATAATGGCCGATATTTTTAAGATTTCAGGACTATCTTTAAAACTTTCAATTGTTACATTGGTGCTGTATGGTATCTCTTTTTCCAAAAGGCTAAATACCTGTTCGCGGATCATTTCTGCAGCAAAAAATCTTTCAGTTTGTTCTGTCAGCTGATCAAGCGGGTAGTATGGGGGATGAACTGGTGTGTGGTCCAGCATGAAGTTCATAACCCCTTCAAGATTAAACTTTTCCTTTGCACTTATAGCTAAAATGGGAAGTTCAGGAAAGGCTTCTATCCAGTCACTTATTTTCTTTTCAGTTTCTTCCTGATTGGTTTTGTCAATTTTATTGATGACCAGGATTTTGGGTAAAGAACTGGCTCTTAATATTACTGCCAATTCAGGATCAACCCCGGGTTTGAGACTGTCTGTAACGGCCAGAAGGATATCGGCGTCTTCCAAAGCTTCAGCTACAAAATGCATCATAGATTTCTGTAATGCATATGCTGGCTCAATCAAACCAGGTGTGTCGCTATAAACCAGTTGATAATTTGTCCCGGATAAGATTCCAAATATTCGGTGTCGGGTGGTTGATGCCTTGTGCGATACGATGCTGAGTTTTTCTCCTACAAGTGCATTCATGAGGGTGGATTTTCCAACATTGGGTTTTCCTACTATGGCCACAAATCCAGATTTGAAATCAGCAGGAATTTCTGATGTTGGTTGACCGGTTGCTTGCTCATTCATTTTGCAAAGATGAAGCCCTCTTCCGGTTTTTCAGGCAGATGGTTGTAATCTTGCATCTCCTTTCTGCCAAATACATGACCAGAAATACGAAAATCGCGATTCTGCTCACTTTTGTGATCATTGTTGTTTCATCTACCTTTTATTTTTATCAACTGTTTTTTGCCAGCAATTTCCTTGTTGGAAAGAAACAGTCAGGCTTTTTGTACATTCCTGTTGGTGCCGGTT
>JBIPNA010000051.1:0-14013 GCA_044375665.1 Catalimonadaceae bacterium | reverse complement strand
CGAAAAACGCCAGGGTGTCTCCAGGTTTTTTCCATTGACTTCCAATTTTTACTGAATCTGTCAATATCCCCTGGTCCGGTTGTTCAGCCTGAACCAACATTTCTTTACTGATATATCCCAAGCCGTTTTTGAGTTCCAATCTCGGCCCTTTATACAAAAGGGTGTAGGGTCCCATCTTTATTGGCGTATGTCTCCAAATGAGAACATTCTCCTGGTTCATTTCGGTGCTAAAATCAGACCTGTAAACCTTGCCTGTTGTATTGAGGCTGATCACCTTACTGTAGCCCGCCGAATACAGTATTCCAATCAGGGTCAGGGCCAGGCCAATATGGGCAAATGACCCGCCGCTCAGGGAAGGTTTGGTACGCACCAAAAACAAAAAGGTCTGACTGTTTGCTGTCAATCCAAACAATGAAAGTGCCAGCATCAGGATTAGTTTCCAGTCGTTTACTCCTGTCAGAACTGAGAAAAAGATGGTCAGGACCAATGCTATGTTAAATGGCCATGCAAGTTTTCCAAAAACTTCCCGGGTAGATTTTCCCTTCCAGAAGAAAAATTGCCCAATTCCGGTAAGGCAGGTAATGGCCATAAAAAAGGCCATTTGCCAATGGGTGTAATGGGCAATCGGGTCAGACGGAGGGGCAAGATTAAGTTCTCTCCCAAATAATTTTGCAATTGCGTTGTAAACCGGAATTGAAGTCGAGGCCAGCACCTGAAAGGATGCCAGGCATAAAAGCAAAACACCCGTGGATATCCAGAAATCTTTGGAATACAACTCCATTTCGGTTGCACTTCTTGGAATTTCTTTCCACCGTAAAACCAATAAAACCAGTGTTCCTGCAAGGTAGGCAAGGAGGTAAACCAGGAGTTGGCCGGAAAGGCCCAGATCTGTAAAAGAGTGAACTGATGCGTTGCCAAGAATTCCGGATCTGGTGAGAAAAGTGGCATACAAGACCAGCAGGAATGTGGCTATGATCAGTATAAATGCGGAAGAAAGTCCTTTTTTTCTGCTCTGAAAAAGCATTAAAAGGTGCATTGAAGCCACAAGGACCAGCCAGGGGATATAAACAGCATTCTCTACAGGATCCCAATTCCAATACCCCCCGAAGTTGAGGGTTTCGTAAGCCCAGTAGGCACCCATGGCAATTCCTATTCCCAAAATGCCTGCGCCCCAACCCGTCCAGACGAGAGCAGGTTTTACCCAGGCTGTATATTGGCGTGTCCAGAGACCGGCTACTGCATAACAAAAAGGAATAAGACAAAGGGCGAACCCCAGGAAAAGGGTAGGAGGGTGGATGACCATCCAGTAATTTTGAAGGAGTGGATTCAGGCCTCTGCCATCTTCAGGCACAAAATCAGGATTAATGGCAAAAACCGGGGCATCCGGTTGAACCTCACGGAGAAGCATAAAGGGCGAACTTCCGATTTTTAGGTCTATCCCGGGAAGAACTATGCCAAGGAGCATGGAAACCAGGAAAGCCTGAACTGAAAAGTAGACTATCCAAATGGCCTTAAACCATTTGGAATCGGCTTTCAGAAGAAAAAAACCCAGGATTACATGCCAGAAAATCCACAAAAGGAAACTCCCTTCCTGGCCCTCCCAAAAACAAGAAATCATGTAATAGACAGGGAGCCTTGAACTGGAATGGCTCCATGCATAATGGTATTGATAATGGTGGCCGTAAATGATCGCAAAGAGGGAAGCAACCACTCCAAAAACAGCCAGCGCATGTATTCCAAAAGTCCATTGGGCGGCTTTTCGGAGTTTTGCGAAATGTTCCTGGTTTTCAGGATTCCCTGGCAATAATGCATACATCCCGAACAGGGATGAAAAAAAAGCAAGAATAACTCCTACATGGCCCAGTTGCCCCAACTCCATAGAAAGTACGTTAAAAAGGCTGCAAAAATAGGTGTAAAAAAGCAGGCAGCCGAAGGAAGTCCCAAAAGGAAGATGTAAATTCCAAATGCTCCCTCGCTGAACACATTACCAGATTCAGGATTTTTCCAATAAAAATAGAACAGCGAGGTGGAATCTTTTTTTCCAGGCATGCTCATTATGTGTTTCACCCTCAAAAACTTTGGAAGTCCAATGGGTCGCTCCCTTTTTTTGTGCCACGGCATCCATCCTTTTCTGATGCGGGGCATAGAGAGAGTCCAGTCCGACAGTACCATGATCCACATAAAACCTGTTTCGTCTGGGCAAATGTTTTGAAAGATAAGATTCGAAAGCAGCCGGGCACGGGTTATCCTTGTTTGTAAAAATGCCCGCCCAATGGGTTGAAAGGCAGGCAGCGCCGGAGAAAATTCCCGGGTACTCGCAAACTGCATACATCGATATCAATCCGCCCATACTTGAACCTGCAATGAAGGTGTGTTTCTTATCCCTGAAAGTTGAAAAGTTCTGATCAATAAAAGGCTTCAGTTCTTTGGTCAGGAAACGGAGATAGTTATCAGAATTTGGCTTGTCTGAAATGAATTTTCGGTAAACTTCTTTCCTGCCCAGTTCCAGAACCCGGTTTTTCCCCGCATCGGTTAATAATTGAAAAGGTTTTTCAGGAAAGTAATCCCCATACCGGTGGTTGCCTGTATTCCATATCCCAACCACAATACAATCCGGAATCTTTCCTTCTTCCATCAGCCTGCCCATGGTTTCATCTACGCCCCACTCGCTTTTTGTGAAATTCAGGCTGGAGTCAAAAAGCATCTGGCCATCGTGCATGTAGAGCACCGCATATTTTTTTTGTGAACTGTACCCATCAGGGAGCCAGACATCAATGTTTCTGGCCAAAACAAATTTTGACTGAAAGTCTGCAAACCTGACAATGCTTCCTTTCGAAACTTTTGGATAGGCAGGTTGTCCAGCCAGGGGTTTGCTCAACACCATGATAAAAACCCAAAGGCAGGCAACCCAAAATGGAATTTTCATCAGTAATGCATTTTCAAATTTAAGGTAGTCTGATTTGGACCATGTTTAAACCTGGCGAGCTTCCAGTTTGGTTTGGACCACCGGCTTCCTCCCTCAGGACTGGAACTAAACCCTTCTTTGGGGTAGCCGACAAGGTTAACGGTCATTTTTTGGTTTTGGTCGGTGTCGTGAAACAGGGCAAGTGCATAGTCGCCAGGAGGAATCAAGCCCAGGTTCAGGGTCTGGGCCGGATCTAATGCCCAGGTTTTAAAGGCTTTTTCCACATCATCCGGGAAACCATCTGGTTGATTGAAAAGAGAGATTAAAATTTTTCCTTTGGTGGTTTTTACCTCTGAGAGGTGGAGGATTATACCTGCATTGGAAGATTTTTTCAAATCTCCCAATGGGTTCCAGCTATTGGTCATCCAGCCTAAAACAATAATTAGCGTCCACATACAGAAAAAAGGTTTTGAGGGCGAGATTTGTTTTTCATTTGTGCAAAGGAAAACTGAAAGCATGATTTTGAAAATTGAACACCTTGGATTTGCTGTATCAGATCCGGAGGCAGCCCGGGGAACTTTCCAGACTTTGTTGGGAACAGGAATCTCAAAAATGGAAAAAGTAGAGAGTGAAAATGTTTGCACACATTTTTTCTCTGTTGGGGAAAGTCAGATTGAATTATTGGAAAGCCTTGACCCTGATGGAGTAATTTCACGATTTATTGCCCGCCGTGGTGAAGGGATGCACCATATTGCTTTCCTCACTGATAACCTTGATGCAGAAATTTCCAGACTTCAGGCCCAGGGTTTTGAGTTTTTAGGCCCCCCAAAGCATGGTGCAGACAATAAGCGGATTTGTTTTTTGCATCCCAAATGTACGCATGGGGTTTTGGTTGAATTGTGCCAGGAGAGATAAATCATGGCAGCTGAGGGTTTGCTCTTTTTGAGATCCTCGTTTCTTTCCCGGCAAGGGGAGCCTGTCTGGTTTGAGTCTGGATCAGGAACGGAGCGGGTAGCCATGCCTGTGTTTGTGGAAGGGAATCACGCATTTAGTCCGTTGAAAGCGTCATTCGGAGGATTTCAATATCAGGGTATCCCTGACCTGGTCAAAGTCCGGCACGTTTTGGAAAATGCCCTGGATTGGATGGAGAAAAAACGAATGTCCAGTTTTGTTTTAGGCCTTCCTCCAGATGCCTACACCCCTGAGTTTCACTTAAAACTGATGCCCTTATTGGTTTCCTTAGGATTTCACCTTCAATGGCAGGATCTTAATTTTCATTTGGATATTGACCGTCCATTTTCTCAACACCTGAGCAAGTCGGCACGGTGGAAACGAAATAAAGCTTTGCGGGAAGGTTACCGGTTTTGTTTTATTCCCGAACCTGATTGGGACCAGGCTTATTCATTTCTTATGGAAAGCAGAGTCCGGAAAGGGTATGCACTGAGCATGAGCCGGGAAGGTTTGGAGTTTGCATTTAAGGAAAACCCTGATCTGTTTCGAATGGCGGGGGTTTTCAAATCAGGAATCTGTGCAGCCCTGTCTGTCAGTATCCGCGTAAGTGATGAGATCGAGTATGTTTTTTACACAGCAGATTCACTGGAGCACAGGAAAAGGAGTCCGGTTATTTTATTGCACGAGGGGTTGTATTCGGCTGCCGGTTTTGATGGCGTTAAACTATTGGATTTGGGGACCGCATCCCTAAAAGGCCTGGTTAATAACGGGGTCGCAACATTTAAACGTGGGCTGGGGGGTGTAGGTAGTTTGAAATCTACCTTGGTAAGGAAGTTTCGCTGAGCCGGAGGTTTAGCCAAAAATTCGTCTGGCAAAAAGAAACCGCTCCTTATAATAGGCATCGGTATTGAAGTTGAGGGAAACGCCCTTGGAAGTGGATGCATGGATGAATTCAATTTGCTGGCCTTTTACAGAAGTCACCATCCCTACGTGTTGAACAGTTTTGTCCCCTTTATTGCTGCCGGAAAAAAACACAAGGTCTCCCGGCTTGATTTGGTTGAGAGAAATCTCTCTGCCGGATTCAGCAATTTCACGGGCGTAGTAAGGCAGAATTATTCCAAAATCTCCGTAGATGTATCTGATAAACCCGGAGCAGTCCATTTGTCCCTCTATATAAGGAGTTCCCAATTTGGCTTTGGCTCTTGTTTGGGCTTTCAGGAAAGAAAAGATTTTGTATGGAATTGTATCAGCGTGGAGGCTGTCCTCTTTCCAAACCTTTACAGGTAAACCATTACGGTTGTAATATTCGGTAACATTGGCAAAGATGGGATCGAAGTAGGCAACCTTGTACAAGCCACCAGATGGCTGCGACGGGCTTTGATCTGACCATCTGCGGCTGTTGAAGCAGATATTCCCCTCTTTATTAATGAACCACCAATACATGTCGTCTCTTACCACAGGAGCAACATTACCTGAAAAGGGCCCTGCTTTTTGGTATTGGTACGGAATTTTGACTTCTCCCTGTGGGTTACAGTATCCAAAAAGCTCCCCTTCCCTACAAGGTCGGAGCTCCGTGGCAGGTTGACCGATGGAATTGAAGGTCAATAAAAGAAGAACCGGGAACCACAAAAAATGCACTTTCATGGGCACAATATCTGCCAGAGTGCTTCAATAGTCAAGTTTTTGAAGAATTCGACTTGAGGATTGATGACAGAAACAGGGTTTTTTGTTTGAAAAATAGGGGCTTTTTTTGCGTGATGATGGAAAATACCGGTGAGGATACAGGGATAAGATTGCTTTTGGAGGTGGATATTGTTGAGGTTCCTGAAGTTCAGGCAGAAATTTTTTTGTCGCAGCAGGAGGTTCCGGAAGGAGAAGAGGTTTTATTGATGCACAAAATCCTTCAGGCAATGGGCTTAGGCTTCGGAATGACCAGATTCAGGTATTTTAGTGCGTGGGAGGAAGTAAAAACAATGCGCACGGCAGGGCTGATGACCATAGCTTTTAGACAGAATTCTTCTGTTGATGGAACTATGGAAATTGAAGAAACGGGAAATAGTCCTTTTTTAGGATTGCCATCTTTGCGCCAGATTAGCGGGGAGGATTCAGTGAAAAGGGAAGTGTGGCGTTCCATTAAGCCTTTTTCGGTCCGATAAGTTTCTGTTTTTCAGGGCGGACAAATTTTTTAAAAAAAGTTTTGTTCCTCGGTCTCTTTCCCTACTTTTGCACTCCCATTTTGAAACCCTCCGCCTGCGGAGTAAATTCAAGGAATACATGTCAGGAATCATAGGAAAGAAAATTGGTATGACCACCTACTATGGTGAAGATGGTACCAGCCAGGCTTGCACGGTAGTGGAAGTCTCCCCAAATGTGGTGACGCAAGTCAAAACCAAAGAGAAGGATGGCTACAATGCTGTTCAGCTGGGTTATGGCGAAAAGCGTGAAAAAAGCACCAGTAAGCCTCTTAAGGGCCATTTTAAAAAGGCGGGGGTATCTCCCAGATTAAAGCTGGTTGAGTTCAAAACATTTGAAACTTCATTGACGCCGGGTCAGGAAATTTCCCTCGACATTTTCGAGGCTGGAGATTTCGTGGATGGAATTGGAACCTCGAAAGGAAAAGGATTCCAGGGAGTTGTGAAGCGCCATGGTTTTGGTGGAGTTGGCGGAGCTACCCACGGTCAGCACAATCGGGCACGTCACCCAGGTTCTATTGGTGCCTGTTCATTTCCCGCACGTGTATTTAAGGGGTTGAAAATGGCCGGCAGAACCGGAGGCACAAGAGTTAAGGTTCAAAATCTGCGGATTTTGAAATTGATTCCTGCAAAAAACCTCTTACTGGTTAGTGGTTCACTACCTGGTTTTAACAATTCATTCGTAATTATAGAGAAATAGACCATGAATCTTTCCGTAATCAACAAAGAAGGCCAGGACACAGGAAGATCTGTTTCTTTGCCAGAGTCTATTTTCGCCATTGCCCCCAATGAACATGCTGTTTATCTGGATGTAAAACACCATCTGGCCAACCAGCGTCAAGGTACCCACAAAGCGAAGGAAAGAGCTGAAATCTCCCGTACTACCAAAAAGCTGAAGAAGCAGAAGGGTACCGGAGGGGCTCGTGCCGGTTCTATGAAATCGCCGGTTTTCGTAGGTGGAGGTCGTATTTTCGGACCAAGACCAAGGGATTACGATTTCAAACTGAACAAAAAAGTGAAGGATCTGGCAAGAAAGTCAGTATTGTCTGCCAAAGCTTCTGAAGGAAAGATTACCCTTCTGGAGGCTGTTTCTCTGGGCACGCCTTCTACAAAAGAATTCAACAAGATCCTGAAGTCCATCACTTTCGATGGAAAGAAACTGGTTTTCTATACCAACGGTGTAAACTCCAATTTCTACTTATCAGGTAGAAACATACCCTCGGTGACCATTTTGCCAATTCAAAATGTGAACACCTACGACCTGATCAACTCCGAAGTCGTAGTATTTGAGGAAGGAGCCATCGAAGTTTTACAAACAATATTAAGTTAAAATGCCAGTCCTCAAGAAACCGGTAATCAACGAAAAGTTTGCCAAACTCAATCAGCAGGGTGTCTACGGTTTTATTGTAGATAAAAATGCCAACAAGATTGAGATCAAAAAGGCCGTTGAAACCATGTTCGGCGTCAATGTAGATTCAGTCAATACGATGATTACCATTGGCAAAGTAAAGAACCGCAGTTCCAAGACCCGTTTCATTTCGGGCAGGAAGAGCTCTTACAAGAAAGCCATCGTTACGTTGGCCAAGGGAGAAACCATAGACATTTACGCTTCGATCTAACATGGGCCTGAAGAAATTAAAACCAGTCACCCCCGGAATGCGCTTTCGCGTGATGCCGGATTTTGCGGAGATTACCTCCTCCAGCCCTGAAAAGAGTCTGGTTACCGAACTTAAAAAGTCAGGTGGACGGAACAACAAGGGTAAAATGACCATGCGCTACATGGGCGGTGGGCATAAAAAGCAGTACCGTATCATTGATTTTAAGCGTAACAAGCTTGAGATCCCTGGTAAAGTGGTTTCGGTGGAATATGATCCGAATCGTTCTGCTCGTATTGCGCTTATTCAGTATGTGGATGGCGAGAAGCGTTATATCATTGCTCCTCATGGTCTTAAAGTCGGACAGACGATTATTTCTGGTCCGGCTGTACCACCAGAGTTGGGTAACAGTCTTCCACTGTCTGCAATTCCGCTTGGTACCATCATTTACAACATTGAGCTGAAGCCAGGAAAGGGCGGTGCGATTGCCAGATCTGCCGGATCCTACTGCCAGTTGGTTGCTCGTGAAGGAAAATTTGCGACATTGAAAATGCCTTCTGGTGAGATGCGTCTGGTTCTGTTAACCTGTTACGCAACAATCGGATCAGCATCCAATCCAGACCACATGAATGTAACTTCCGGAAAAGCTGGAAGAAGCCGTTGGTTCGGACGTCGCCCAAGAGTACGTGGTGTTGCAATGAACCCTGTCGATCACCCTATGGGTGGTGGTGAGGGCCGTGCTTCAGGAGGTCATCCAAGAAGCCGCACTGGTTTAATTGCCAAAGGCAAAAAGACCCGCTCCGCGAACAAGTATTCCGATAAACTAATCATCAGCCGTAGAAACGACAAGTAATGGGCAGGTCATTAAAAAAAGGTCCTTATATCGATTTTCGCCTGGACAATAAGGTACAGGCATTAAACGATTCCGGTAAGAAATCTGTGATCAAGACCTGGTCACGCAGAAGTATGATTTCTCCGGATTTTATTGGTCACACTTTTGCAGTACACAATGGGAACAAGTTTATTCCTGTTTATGTAACTGACAACATGGTGGGTCATAAATTGGGTGAATTTGCTCCTACCCGGAATTTCAGGGGGCATGCTGGTAAAAAGGATAAAGGCAAGAAATAATGGAAGCAGTAGCAAAACTGAACAACGTTCCTACTTCGCCCCGCAAGATGCGGTATGTCGTGGATCTGATTCGCAATAAGCCTGTGGCAAGTGCTCTGAGCACCCTGCAGTATCTGGATAAGTCCGGTTCTTATTTCGTAGACAAAGTGCTTCGTTCTGCCATTGCCAACTGGCAGGCCAAGAACCCAGATTTGTCTATCGAAGATGCCAACTTGCATGTCATTCGGGTATTCGTCGATGGTGGTCGGGTGCTAAAACGCCTTCGCCCTGCACCACAGGGCCGGGCTCACCGGATTCGCAAGCGTTCTAATCACATCACTCTAGCCGTAGATTCAAAAGCATAACCATGGGTCAAAAATCTAATCCCGTCGGACTTCGTCTGGGCATTATCAGAGGTTGGGACTCCAATTGGTTTGGAGGCAAAACCTATGCCGATAAAATTGTAGAGGACGACAAAATCCGGACATATCTGGGTCGTCGTATCAATAAAGGCGGAGTTGCAAAAATCATTATTGAAAGAACACTTAAGCGTGTTACGCTAACCATCAACACCGCCAAGCCAGGGGTTGTGATAGGAAAAGGAGGTTCTGAAGTTGATAAAATCAAAGAAGAGCTTAAGAGCTTCACCAGCAAGGATGTTCAGATCAACATTTTCGAGATTAAGCGTCCTGAACTGGATGCCCGTCTTGTAGGTGAAAGTATTGCGCAACAGCTGGAAGCACGTATCTCTTTTCGTAGAGCAATGAAGCAAGCCATTGCTGCTACCATGCGTGCCGGTGCGCTTGGAATTAAAGTTAAGGTTTCAGGACGTTTGGGAGGAGCCGATATGGCCCGTTCTGAGCAGTACAAAGAAGGAAGGATTCCTTTGCATACGCTTCGTGCTGACATTGATTATGCTATTTCCGAGGCTCTAACAACTTACGGAAAAATTGGTATCAAAGTCTGGATCTTCAAAGGAGAAGTATTTGGCAAGCGTGATTTATCACCGAATGCCGGTATCAGTTCTCTTGCTTCAGGAGGTCCTGATGGTGGCGACCGCCGTGGAGGTGGAGATCGCCGCAACGATCGCCGTGGTGGCGACCGCGATAACCGTGGAGGTGGCCGTGGAGGCGATCGCCGTGGAGGTGGCGGAGGAGGAAGAAGAAATGAGGGTTCACGTTAATCTCTGAGAATCATGTTACAGCCGAAAAGAACCAAGTTTAGAAAACAACAGAAAGGACGCGTTCGTGGTCTCGCAACAAGAGGTTTTAGCGTTTCTTTCGGAAGCTTCGCCATCAAATCTCTCGAGACAGGATGGATCACTGCCAGACAAATTGAAGCAGCTCGTATTGCCGTAACTCGTGCCATGAAGCGTGAGGGCCAGGTTTGGGTACGTATTTTTCCAGACAAGCCCATCACCAAGAAACCTGCCGAAGTTCGTATGGGTAAAGGTAAAGGTGCCCCTGAGTATTGGGTAGCCTGTGTGAAACCAGGTACAATTATTTTTGAATCTACTGGTGTTCCTTTGGATGTAGCTTCCGAAGCATTACGTCTGGCATCTCAAAAGTTGCCTGTTCGCACCAAATTTGTAACCCGTCCCGATTACGCTGAATAGTTATGAAAAAGAATGAATTTAAAGAGCTTACCAAAGAGCAAATGCAGGCTAAGCTTGAAGAGCTGACTGCAATGTATGGCAAGTTGAAATTTGCTCATGGGGTAACCAATCTGGAAAACCCACTTCAGATACGTTCCTTGCGTCGGGACATAGCCCGCTTAAACACCCATCTTACTTCAGGAAAATAAGACAATGGAAAGGAACGAAAGAAAAGTAAGGATTGGTCGCGTGGTCAGTGATAAAATGACAAAGTCGGCCACAGTTTCTGTAGAGCGGAGTTTTAAAGATTCCAAATACGGAAAGGTAATGACCCGGACCAAAAAGTTCATCATCCACGATGAAAACAACGATTGTGGCATTGGTGACCTCGTTAAAATAATGGAGACGCGTCCACTGAGTAAGCGGAAGCGTTGGAGACTTATTGAAATCATCGAAAAAGCGAAGTAATCATGGTACAACAGGAATCACGTTTATCTGTAGCAGACAACAGCGGGGCCAAGGAAGTATTGGTTATCCGTGTGCTTGGAGGTACCAAAAGAAGGTATGCTTCGGTTGGCGATAAAATTGTCGTAACCGTTAAATCGTCTCTTTCCAGTTCCAGTTTGAAAAAGGGAACTGTTACAAAGGCGGTAGTGGTACGTACAAAAAAAGAAGTTCGTCGCAAAGACGGTTCATACATTCGTTTTGAGGACAATGCTGCTGTATTGCTGAACAACAACGATGAGCCAAGAGGTACCCGTATTTTCGGACCAGTTGCCCGCGAGCTTCGTGAGAAACAATTCATGAAAATCATTTCATTGGCCCCAGAGGTTCTGTAATATGTCAAAGCTGCACATTAAAAAAGGCGACACCGTTCAGGTGATCAGTGGAGATGACAAGGGTAAAACCGGTCTTGTTCTGAAAGTTGATACCGAAAAAAGCCGTGTGCTTGTGGAGGGTCTTAACATGGTTAGTCGTCATAAAAAGCCTTCCGCTGGCGATCCTCAGAGCGGGGGCATCATTAAAAAGGAGTCCGCAATTCACATTTCTAACCTTCTTGTCGTAAACCCTTCCAGTGGAAAAGGTGAGCGTACTGGTCGCAAAGAAAATAAGGATGGTAAACTCCAGAGGTTTTTCAAGTCCAACAACGAATTCGTTAAGTAATGGCAACCCCACGTTTAAAAGAAATTTACCTGAAGAAGGTAGTTCCGGGTTTGATGGAAAAATTCCAGTACAAATCCATTATGCAGGTTCCTCGGATCACCAAAATTGCCATTAACAAAGGAATTGGTGCCGCTGTGGCTGATAAAAAGCTTGTTGATGTAGGCGTTGAGGAATTGGGTATCATCACAGGTCAAAAAGCTGTGGCTACCAAATCCAAAAATGCGATATCAAACTTCAAACTCCGTGAGAACATGCCAATCGGAGCCAGGGTTACCCTTCGCGGAGATCGGATGTACGAATTTCTGGATAGACTTACTGCAGTTGCGCTTCCCCGCGTACGGGATTTTAAGGGCGTAAATGAGAAGGGCTTCGATGGCCGCGGAAATTATACCCTGGGTGTAAAAGAGCAGATTATTTTCCCGGAAATTTCCATTGAGAAGGTATCGAAAATTTCCGGAATGGATATTACTTTCGTAACCACGGCAAAGACCGACGAGGAGAGCTACGAGCTTCTTCGGTTATTAGGTATGCCTTTCGCTAACATCAACAAATAATCGACATGGCAAAAGAATCCATTAAAGCCAGGGAACGTAAAAAAGAAGCAACTGTAGCACATTACGCTGCAAAGCGTGCTGCCCTGAAAGCTGCCGGAGACTATGTAGGTCTTGACAAGCTTCCAAAGAATGCTTCCCCGATTCGCCTTCACAACCGGTGTAAACTGACGGGACGTCCCCGTGGTTACATGCGTAAATTCGGGATTTCCCGGGTTACCTTCCGGGAACTGGCAAGCTCAGGGAAAATCCCAGGCATCGTAAAGGCCAGTTGGTAAGCCGTCAAACCCTTGAAAAACAAGGGTTTTTTTTGCGCCATTATCATGGTCCGTTAATGCGGACCTTTTTTTTTGACCAGTGAACCTTTGTTTTTTTCTCTGGTTTAATCAGTTAAGATCTAATTGAATGTCAAAAAGTAACGTTAGGGTTCGTTTTGCCCCAAGTCCTACAGGATCCCTCCATATTGGTGGGGTTAGAACCGCACTGTACAATTTTCTCCTGGCTAAAAAGTTTCAGGGGACTTTCATTATTCGGATTGAGGATACGGATCAATCCCGATTTGTTCCGGGAGCTGAAGAATACATTTTAAATGCACTGAACTGGCTCGGTCTTGATGCAGACGAAGGTCCTGTCCAGGGCGGCCCTTTTGCTCCATACCGCCAATCAGAAAGGATGGATTTGTATGCAGTCCATGCGCATCGGTTGGTCGAATCCGGTCACGCTTATTATGCCTTTGACACTTCTGAAGAGTTGGATGCCGCAAGAGCTTCCCATCCGGATGGTAGTTTTCAATACAACGCAGCCACACGTTTGGAGATGCGCAATAGCTTATCCCTGCCAGCAGAAGAAACTGCGGAGTTACTAAAGCAGGGCTTTCCGCATGTTATTCGGTTGATGGTTCCCAAAAAGGAGGAAATCCGCCTTCACGATATTATCCGCGGGTGGGTTATGGTTCATTCCAGTACATTGGATGACAAAGTCCTGATAAAAAGTGATGGTATGCCCACTTATCATTTGGCCAATGTGGTCGATGATTACCTGATGAAAATTTCCCATGTAATTCGTGGTGAAGAGTGGCTTCCTTCGGCACCGACCCATGTTTTGCTTTATCGATTTCTGGGTTGGGAAACCAGCATGCCTCAATTTGCCCATTTACCCTTGTTGTTGAAGCCCTCCGGAGATGGCAAGCTGTCAAAAAGGGATGGTGAGGCCCATGGTTTTCCTGTATTTCCTTTGGCATGGACGGACGCTGTCCGGGGGTTAACCATACCCGGTTTCAAAGAAGAGGGTTACCTGCCCGAGGCGCTACTTAATTTCCTTGCCCTTCTGGGGTGGAATCCAGGTACTGAACAGGAAATGTTTACTTTAGAGCAACTTGTTGATGCCTTTTCTTTAGACCGAATTGGAAAAGCAGGTACCCGTTTCGATATTCAGAAGGCAAAGTGGTTCAACCATCATTACCTTCAATTAAAGGACGACAGCTTCTTTTCCGAAACTGTCCAGAAAGTTCTTTCGAAGGCAGGACTACCATTTAACCAGGAGGCCTTGCCCCTTTGGGTTGGCCTGGTAAAGTCCAGAAGCACATTTTTAAGTGAATTTGAAGCAGAGTTGGAGCATGTTTGTTTTCCACCTCAAGATTTTGATCCAGAGCTTGTAGCTGGAAAGTGGAATTCTGAATCCAGAAATGCCATAGAGTTATTCCTGAACTCTATCCCTGAAGTCGCTTCCTGGGAAGCCAATTCAATAAAGGCGCATTTCTTTAGTACTTTAGAAAAGGCAGGCCTGAAACCCGGAAAATTTCTTCTGGTGCTCAGATTGATTATGACAGGAAAAGGTGCAGGACCTGACTTGATGACCCTGCTTGAGTTACTCGGTGCGAAGACCTGTTCTTTGAGGCTTCAAACCGGGCTGGATCGACTCCAGATTGTTTAAGGAGCTATTTTACTTGGCT
>JBIPNA010000360.1:0-3698 GCA_044375665.1 Catalimonadaceae bacterium | reverse complement strand
CACTCCAGCCGGTTCTCCTTCGATGACGTTCAAATATGCTGCTAATCCAGGTACACCAACCAATTCTACTTCGGTCTCTAACACAGCAGATGTTATTCAGTTTTATTTAGATGTAACCACTGCCGGCGGTTCTTTTGGAAATGCAGATCTTACCATGGAATGTGACCTTACCACGGATTTCTTTACTCTTCCAGCTCCTGATGCCGGAGACCTGGATATTTACAGAGCCCGTTTTGTGGCCCCACTTTCACCATGGGATTTCCTGGGAGCGCTTCCTTTTCCCGGAGTTAATGGTTCAAATACCACCATCACCCAGCCAGGTATGGCGATCGCAAACGGATTGAACCGCTTTATTATTGGTCAAAGTGACAATGTTCACCTTGGAACTCCACAGGCGATCTCATGGACAGGAATCGTGAATAACAACTGGAACAATCAGGCAAATTGGTCTCCATCTATTGTACCTACTCTACCTCAACAGAGGGTTACCATTCCTAATACTACGAGAAAGCCTGTTTATACAGGACCAGGAATTACCCTGAGGGCAATAAATATTGCTTTAGGAGCAACCGTTACAATCAATGGCAATTTTGGACTTGATTCCACACTCAACAACAATGGAACTCTTACAGTTACCGGACTATTTACAAATTCAGGAAATGGATTTGGCACAGGGATTTTTAATATAAGTGGAACTACTGGAGTAAACAATCTTGGCGGATGGTTGATTACCAACACATCTGCATCTGGAGTAGTAGTGGCTAGTCCAAGCCAATCCTTTGTTTTAAGTGATTCATTAAAGTTGAATGGTACTGGAAAATTGGATTTGAATGGTGCAAGTCTCACCTTAAATTCCAATGCAGTCAAGACTGCTAAAATTGGAACCATTCCAACCACTGCCACCCTTTCAGGAGCTTCCAATGTTACCTGGAAACGCTATGTTCCATCGGTTACAAGTGGGTGGTATTTCCTTGGAACGCCAATTCAGAGCCAGACCTTAAGTAACTGGGGAGACAATTTTAACATTTTTCTTCCCATCGTTCTTCCCAACGTGTACTTTTCGGAGGCAGACCGTGCTACAGTTTTCACTTTTGATGGAACAGCCAGCCCAATTAATGGCCCGGAACCAGCAGAAGTTAACGGTTGGAGAATAGCGACCTTGCCAGGAACCGTTGCAGTTGGCCAAGGATACCGAACCTTTTTAAAGGATATTCCGTTTTTAACGGGTCCTAAGAAGTTTTATGATAATACAGGAACGGTAACTCAGGGAGATTTCACCTTCACAACAACCTTCAATGCCTCTGGTTATAATGGAGGTGGCTGGAATTTCCTGGCAAACCCCTACCCTGCTGCCATCAACTGGGATGCACCAACCAACGGCACAAACTGGACAAAAACCAATGTCAACAATGCCATTTACATCTGGAATGGAGCCAATGGACAATATATGTCTTATGTTGGAGGAAGTGGAGGAGTAGGTGTAAACGGAGGAACCAACATTATTCCATCAGGTCAGGCCTTTACCGTTAAAGTTAACTCCGGTGCGGTTTTGACAGCAAGGGAAAATGTAAAATTCTCTGGGTCAGGTTCGTTTGCAAGGGTAGCGACAAACAATGCTCTTTTAAAAATCAAATTGAAAGATCAATCAGGCCGATCGGATGAAAACATTCTTCGTAGTATGGCAGGAGGCACGTTCAATTTTGATAGTGATCTGGATGCCTACAAACTGGACGGGCAATTCTTAAACCTGGCTATTCTAACCGAACAATACAAATTGAGCATTCAAACCATTGGAGAACTTGAACCTCAGTTTGTTATTCCATTAAGCGTTCGCTCGGTCTCAACAGGTATTCACACCCTTGAATTCCAGAATCTCAGCGAATTTCTTGGTGAGCATATTCTTTTCATAAAAGATAATTACCTCAGCACAATCAGTCAGGTAACAGAAAACCAATTGGTTGAATTTGAACTGAATGCAGACCCTGCCAGCCAGGCCGATAGTCGTTTTGAATTGGTGTTTATGATTGAGGAAGTTACATCCGTCAAAACCACTTCCAAGATGGTTTACTCTTTGTTTCCAAATCCGGCCGCCGATGGAAGATTTGTTATTGAAGCCAGCGATATTGTAAAAAATGCCTCTGTATCTATTACCGATGTAACTGGAAAGGAAGTATTGAATATTACTCTTTCTGAAAATCAAAGAAGCTGGAAATTCAATACAGACTTAAAACCAGGGGTCTACTTTGTTAAATTCAGATCTGACCGCGGCACCTTCTCACAAAAATTAAGTATCAACTAAAAACCAATTCAGCCATCCTTCTTTCTGAAGGATGGCTTTAAATTAAGAAATAAATAATTTTAATTCTCTACTGTTTAATTTTTGAATAACCCGGGAGGCATTACCTAATGGCCTTTAAATCGGCTGTGGATTCCGTTGAAAACAGCTGATTTAAGAAAGAGTTGAAACACCAAAATTCCTGAAAAAGGCTTCCTCAAAATTCCATTCCCAAAAACGGAATGCCAGCGATTTCAGGGTTGTATAATTTTGATTTGTATAAATCCGAAAATTATACAAGTTGAGTCTATACAAGTGGTCTGTATAATTTTGTTTTGTATAAATCCGAAAATTATACAAGTTGAGTCTATACAAGTGGTCTGTATAATTTTGTTTTGTATAAATCTGAAAATTATACAAGTTGAGTTTATACAAGTGGTCTGTATAATTTTGTTTTGTATAATTCTGAAAAATATACAAGTTTGGTTTATACAAGTGGTCTGTATAATTTACTTTTGTATAAATCCGGAAATTATACAAATCGAATTTATACAACTTGCTCAATCAGGTCCGGTTCCAAAGTGGAGCCAGACAAAACCGATACCCAATTCTTAGTACATTTTTCAAACACAGCCATGATTAACAGCATTCCAATAATTCGGGCGAAAACCGGATGGAACCTAACCATCCTCGCCAAAATCCTGGACATCCCCTACATTACCTTTCACAAACTGAATGCAGGTGAGCGCAACCCCAATGCCGAACACATGGGCCGCATAACCGATGGTTTTCTGGCCATAAGTGAAATGGTGTCCCCTCCCCTGCTGCCCGATCCGAAACCTGAACCCGAATGGATCCTGAATAAGCTGGAGGAGCTTGATCTTAAATTGTCCCGAAAGGAAAAAGAAATCGCTGCCCAGCAAGAAAAAGAAGTGCAGCTTCAGAACTCACTCTCCTGGTTGGCGGCTTATCGAATTCGCCAGACCGCGGCAAATCCTTCCCTGGTCCGCTATTGGGACGGACTACAAAAAGAAACAGAAGATTCCATCAACAGCCTGAAAAAATCAGCCCTCGGTCAGGCCATAGCCGAACTCAACCAGCTCAAACATGAGCGCCAATATTGGGTAGCACTTTTGGAGGAGGTTTCGAAAACTTAGGCCAATCCCCGGTTTGGTTTGGCGTAGACGGATGCTGTTGAAAAAATAGTTTCCTCCAGAAGAAAACCCAGAATGGACGAAACGTACCTCTGTCGAATCCGGGATTCGGATATGCTTCGACGGAGGCAAAGTCGACACTAAACCAGGAAATTGGGCCACAACCATTTTCCCCAACATATTTGCTTTTTCCCTACTTTTAGGCTCGAAAAGATTTTTATTCTTATGAAAGTTTTGTTGGAAATAAAGGACCATAAAGCCCCATTTGT